>JAAYZB010000026.1 GCA_012515085.1 Acholeplasmataceae bacterium | reverse complement strand
TTCTGTGGAAAGAAAGGATATCTTGTGCCATTTCGATTTTCATCCGGAGAACATCATGGTCGATGGAAACCAATATTATATCCTTGACTGTGTCAATGCCAAACTGGCGCATCCCGCCTTTGATCTTGCCAGGACATATATCATCCTCAAACAATATGTTTCAAGACAGGCGGACAAATATCTGCGTGAAATCGTGAAAAAACTCCAAATGGATATTCAGGAGGTTTTCAAGGCAATCCCGGCAATGGCCGCGATTCGGCTGATCGAGATGGAAACCTCCGACTTTACAAAGACCCTGATCGACATGATCATGAAGGATTGGAAGGGATGACGATATCCGTGGGTTTTTCTGTCAAGACCACTCGAATGGATATACGAAGGCTTTTCAGGGTATCGATGGAAAAGTTGTCTTATCTGATAATTATCTATAATGTGTTCTGGGGGCTAGTTCAGGCAACCAAAGATGTGGTGTATTATCTGGCTATTGACAATCCGCCGGACGATCTCGCCTTCGCTTTCGTGGAAAAAACGTGAAGCATCTCAAGCGACAACCCGTATGTGACGAGCATATTGTTTGTGATTCTCACGTATCGGGTCGGTTTTGCCTTTTTGCTATTATTTTGATAGGTGATACTTAAGGTTATCATTTCACTAATCAAGCCAGACGGAAAACCGGAAGCCTTGCGGAAATCCACTAACATAGAATTGAGAAAAGAAATGACCTGAACGGCAGAAGTCCCGTCAGGTCATTTTTCTAAATGTTATCGCTGGATGATCTGTTGATATTTTCGCGGAGTCACACCCAAATATCGCTTGAATGTCTTCGAGAAGTAGCCTGGGTCACGAAACCCGCAATGATAGGCTGCCTGATAGATCGTGTAGTCCCCGGTTTGCAGGAGTTTCTTGGCCTCATCCAGGCGGACTTTGTTGACGTATTCGACATAGGTGGTTTCCATTTCATCACGAAACAGATGACTGAGATAATAGCTGCTGATGTCACACACTCTTGCAACTTCATCCAAGGCAACTGGCTTGTGGTAGTTTTTGCGGATAAAGAGAATGGCTTTGGATAAGTGGCTTCTTCCAGTGGAGTTCCCTTTGATTTGGTAGATGGCATTGCTTAAGGTGTTGGTCGCTTCAGAAATCATGAGATGGATCTCCTCACAATTGGTTTCGCTTTTCATGAAGTGATAATGCATGTCGATCACATCCGTCATGACGTCACTCGGCACACCCGAATGGATGGCAGCTCGAATGAGGATGGCGAGAAGTTCATAGGCGTTGGCCTTGAAACGATCGAGATCCTGATCCGCTTTGGATAACAGGTCTTCCAACACGTCGTTGACCAGCTTATTGGCCATTTCTTTGTTTCCTGTTTGGATATGACTGATGTATTCTTTCTCTAAGGCAATGGTCTTTGTTTTGCTGGGAATGCAATCGGTGAATGTCGACAAGGGTTCGCGAGAAGTTTTTCCATCAAAAAGAAGTTGTTTGATATATTCTTGGTGATCACTGAGTTGTTTTTCGAGTTTTTCTTGGATGGTGAGTTCTTCCAGTAACATATGAGTGATTTCGGTTAGAGTTTTGGCATGCTCTAGTGCGGCGCTGGGATCGATAACCAATAATCCGTTAAGCTCATGAGTGGCTTGTGCAATTGGGTTCAAAGAGCCACGTGAAAAATCACTGCCTTCATGTGGCGGTAATGGAACACATATATTGGTAAATGGACCAATCGCCAAGGTGCATTCATGCCCTTTGATGTCGATGGCAGAAGTGACAAACCACCATAGTCCAAAGCGATGGAGTAAGGGTTGTTTGATGTCATAGGATCTGCGCCCGGCACGATGGATCCCTTGAAGGATTACTTGATCCATATGCCGCATTTTGGTGAAGGCACGGCAAATGTCCGGATGTCTCGTACTCGTGAGATAGGCACCCGATGAATCCAGAAAGGTGGTCGACAAACCGATGCCGTTGATGCTCAGTTTGCCGATAGCCTCGAACAGACGGATTTTCGCAAAGAATAGTTTCTCGTTCAATTCTCGTTGCATGTATTCATAGCCTCCAGATGCAAAAAAGAAACAAGTGTGGTTATAGGGATGTGCTGGCAATCCTGTGGATCCCTTCTCTGAATGGAAAAGAGGTGTTTGCTATGAAGGGATCCACATGATTGCGGGATAAGACAAGCGGGTCAGAAACGCTTATCGTTATCTTGGAGCTAGTCCGTTGGCTTGACGAAGTAATTGCCCCGGTTTTGAAGCAGGATCTTCGTGCCTTCGGCGATGGCAGTCATCGGATTTTTGGATCGATGGACGTCGAGAAACACGCGATCGGTGATGAATTCATCAATGCCATCGATCGTGGCACCGCCACCGTTTAAGAAAATGCCTTTTTTGATGATGTCGGAAGAGAGTTCGGCAGGCGTCCGCTGCAAAACTTTGAGGATGGTATTGCAGATATTTTCAAAAGGGTCAATGAGAAGGTTGCGGATCTCTTCTTGCTTTATGATGACGTGTTTTGGAAGCCCGCTGACAACGTCACGCCCATTGGCATAGGTGGAAAGGGGAGCTTCGAGATTCTTTCTTAGCGTCGCGACATCCTTTTTGACTCGCTCCGCCGTTCGCTTTCCGACGAGGATTCCGTGTTCATACTGTAAATAGTTGATGATTTCGTTATCGAAGTAATTGCCCGCTACGCGGATAGTATCACTCACAACAATATCGCCTAAGCTGAGAACACCAATGTCGGTTGTTCCGCCGCCGATGTCCACGACCATGCATCCATCCGAACTATAGATGTCCAGCCCTGCTCCGATGCTGCCGGCTTTGACTTCCTCCTCGATGAAGACATCCTTTACTCCAAGGCTTTTCGCGAGGTCAATCATGGAGTCGCGCTCGATTTGCGTGACTTGAGATGGACAACAAATAAGGACGGTAGAGGTTTCCAGATCGATATTGACATTTTCGACCTTTTGCAGAGCCATGATGATGAGTTTGTTGGCCGCATCCATATCGCTGACAACACCTTGATTCAGAGGGCTGATGATGCGAATGCCGTGATGGCCTCGGCCAATCATCTCGGCCGCATTGAACCCGACCGCAATGATGTCTCCGGTCTCATATTCCATGGCGATGACCGACGGTTCATTAAAAATGATGCCTTCGCCTTCGACATAGACGAGAAGATTGGATGTGCCAAGATCGATACCGATCCGTACCGCTTGACGCTTTCCCATATTTTTCCCATTGTCTGTTTTTTGATTTTTCATTGTCATTCTCTCCTTTAAAGCTGCAATGGATTCACAAGATAGTCGCCGCGATTTTTGAGTAGAAAACGCGTTCCTTCCGCTACGCACGTGAGCGGATTCTCAACAACGCGAACGGGAATGTGGATGCGTTCTGAGATGAATTCGGCAACTCCTTTGATTAGGGAACCGCCACCGGTGAGAATGATACCGCGGTCATAGATATCCGCAGATAATTCCGGAGGAGTATCTTTTAAGAGCGCAGAAATCAGTTTCACGATCTCGGTGAAGATGGGTTCAAGCACCTCACGCACTTCTTTTGTGTTGACGTTGATCCATCGCGGAATGCCTTTGACGATATCTCTCCCAGCATAACGATTTTCTATCGTATTGTTATCGGTTTTTAAGGTGGCGAGATCAATCTTGCATTTTTCTGCGGTCAACTCACCAATTTCAATGCCGCGTGTGGTTTTGATATATTTGGCGATTTGATCGTCCATGAAATTTCCGGCCATTCGAATGGTCCGTGAAAGGACGATATCGCCGAATGACAAAACACCCACGTCGGTGGTCCCGCCACCAATATCGACAATCATCAATCCTTTGGATTCGAAGATATCAACACCGGAACCCAAAGCTCCGGCTTTGATTTCTTCCTCGATGAAAACATCCGGACTACCCATGTTTTTCGCAAGATCGATCATGACATCGCGTTCGATCTTTGTTACTTCGGAAGGACAACAGATGACTGATGTTGTCATCGACAACTGCTTTTCTGTCATGTTTTCCACTTTGCGAAGCACATAGGTCATCAACGCCTTCGCTGCATTCATGTCGGAGATCACGCCATGACGCAAGGGCTTGATCACTAAAATCTTATTATGTACTTTGCCGAGCATTTCGTGAGCATCTCTTCCGGCAGCGACGACTTTTCCCGATTCGCGGTCAAAGGCGATGACAGAAGGCTCATTGAAGATAATGCCTTTTTGCTCGAGATAAACAAGTAAGTTAGCTGTGCCGAGGTCAATACCCAGGCCTTGCATTGTCTTTTTCATTGGGCTCTCGCTTCCATTCCAACTCGGGATTCTCCGAAATAGTGTTTGCCTTCAAATTGAAGTAGTTTTTTCGTGCCATTGATGACCGCCGTTAGGGGATGATCCGAGATGTGGACGGGCACGCGGGCGATCTCTTCAAAATATTGTTTGAGACCGAGTATTTTGGCACCACCGCCACTGACCCAGATCCCGTTGGTCACGAGATCACCGGAAAGCTCGGGGGGGGTTACCTCCAACGTCGCAATCAGAGTGGATTTAATCGTCTCAAAGCAACGAAGCAAGACTTCGCGGATCTCGTGAGCGAAAATGATGGCTTGTTGTGGCAAACCCTCCACTTGATCTCGTCCTTTGGCGATATAGGTGAGTTCGTGTCCATCTTCATCTACCGGAAGATCACCGTCAATGGATGCCAAAGCGATTTTGATTTTCTCGGCGGTTTGATCGCCGATTTCCAGTTTGTGGGTGTTTTTGACATGCTCGATGATTTGACGATCAAAATATTCACCCGCGACTTTGGTGGCTCTGGAAAGGACGACCTCACCCAGACTTAAGACGCCAAAATCAGTAGTGCCTCCGCCAATGTCGATAACGAATTGACCCCGTGGCTCGTAGATGTCGAGACCATTGCCGATGGCGGCAGCTTTGACTTCAGCATCGATCATGACGTTGTCGATCCCCATACCGTGACCTAGCAGGCAAATGGCTTGTTTTTCAGTTTCAGTAATCTCTGAGGGGATGCATATCAGCATTTTGCGGATATTGTCCATCTTCGACAGAAAGATGGTATCGAGCGTGAACTCTAGCAGCTCCTTGATCATCTCCACATCGGCGATAACTCCCCCGGATAGCGGTCGGATGACCTCTACCTTTTCATGCGTTTTTCCAACGAGATTTGCGGCTTTGATTCCCACGTTCACGACTTTCTTAGTAGCTTTGTCGATGGCGATGATGGAAGGCTCATTGAAGACAGTGCCCCTTCCCTCGACGTAAATCAAAAGATTGGATGTTCCCAAATCAACGCCAACAGCCATTTTTTTGGAATTGTCGCTCATACATATTTTCCTCCTTCGTGTCGCTTTTTATGCCAAGCGGGGCGTTAGTAACTATGGTATGCTTCTAAAACTTGAAAACCTTCGGCATGCTTTTTGAGATAGAGGCGAAAGGCTTCTTCATCGATGGGCTTGGTGAAGTAATAGCCTTGGAGATAATCAACGGAGAGATCCCTTGCCATTTGCATTTGTTCCTTGTTTTCGATACCTTTGATCAATGTTTTTGATTGGAGTGTGCCGGCCATATCGAGAATGGCTTTATATAAACGAATATGTCGGAACGACGGAATGTCAGAGGGTAGGATCGATTTATCAATTTTGATGGTATCGACATCAAAATGGAGAAAAGAAGACATTGATAAACGTTGATATTGGAAAGCATCGACCGCCACTCTGAATCCCGATTCTTTCAACTCGATTACTTTTTTGTAAATGATGGGATTTGGAGAGAGAAAATCATCAATGTCAAATTCGATGTTTTCCGGGAGAATGTCGAAGTAGATGGTCAATTTCAACAAGTCATCAATGTTGAGTAGACTCAAAGTGTGATAGCTAAGGTTGATGACCATCACGAAGGACTCGTGGATGAGTCGTTCCTCGCGCCAATGGTTGTACATCTCGAAGGACTTTCGGACAACCGATTTATCAATCACATCAAAATACTTCTTTTCAATTGCTATATCTTTGAAGCGATTGGCACTGATGATGCGATATTCATCTTTGCGCCAGCGAATCAAGGATTCGCAGCCGATGATCCGTAAAGTGGCTTTATCGACGATCGGCTGGAAGAAAGGGGTGAATTCGTTGATATCGAAATAGTAATCGAACGCGAGGACAAAATCATCTAAATCGGACTTTTGACTGCGAATTATTTCATCCGCAACCATGGATGTCTTCGCCTTTTTTTTCGCTTCAACCATACTATATTGGGCCGTCTGTATCAGGGACTTGATGGTCTTCGATTCCTTTTTAATGCCATTACAGGCACCCCCGTAAGTAAGAATAATGTCTTCAGTGAGGGGAAAGGAGTTAAAGAAGCGGTTGTTAATCTCGAGGATCCTTTGTTCAATAGCGCTCTCTTTTTCTGTTTGAGATTGGCATTTTGTCTTATCGAATTTTCCGATTAAGACGTATTGATTATGTTGAAATCGGTAATAGCTTTCCCTAAGAGGAAGCGTGTGGAAGTGTTTATGAATGGTTTCGCAGATCTTGTCTCCATAGGTATAATCGATAAATTGATAATAAGTTCCAATGTTGGAGAATTCAGCGAAAATCACGTACGTTTCATCCATATCCATCCGCTCATATTTGGAAAATATCCGATCCCGTTGCTTTTGATAACTCTGCATTTTTTTCACCCCCAGAACATTTGATCGTGATTATACAAAAAAAGCCTCGATCAGGGGCTTGAATACAATTCTCTCGTTTGCTAGCCATGCCAAAAAAGCGATGATTCAAACAGCTTTTTCAGGCGAATCTAGTATTGCGATCAATATTGCAATCC
>JAAYZB010000215.1 GCA_012515085.1 Acholeplasmataceae bacterium | reverse complement strand
TGAACGGACGCTCTCCAGATCCATCATAAATCAATCCATTCTTTAGCAACATGGTTTTTATCGCTCCTAACCCATTTTGGAAACGATATCGCGAGCAACCCAAACGCCGGTTGCTCCTGCTTGAGCTAATCCGCGGGTGATGCCGGCTCCGTCGCCACCAAAATATAATCCTTGGATTTTGGATTCAAAATGGTTGTTCACTTCCGGACGCGAGGAATAAAATTTGGCTTCCACTCCATAAAGTAAGGTATGTTCTGAAGCGACTCCAGGCGTGATGTGATCCAACGCTTCGATCATTTCGATGATTGATTTCATCGTTTTATAAGGAAGCACCAAGCCCAAATCTCCAGGAATTGCTTCCGGAAGTGTCGGATTGACAAACCCTTCTTTGATCCGTTTGTCGGTCGAACGCCGTCCTCTTTTCAAATCACCGTATCGTTGAAGGATCACAGCGCCATTACTGAGCATGTTGGCCAATCGACTGACACCGTGAGCGAATTCATTGGGTTGGTTGAATGGTTCGGTAAAATTATGGCTGACTAAAATGGCAAAATTAGTATTCGGTGATCCCAATTGGCGATCGCTGTACGCGTGTCCGTTGGCCAAAATGGTGCCGCTATGGTTTTCCATCACCACGTGCCCTGAAGGGCTTGAACAAAAGGTTCGCACTTGGGTTCCTAAACTGGTGCGGAAGATAAATTTACCTTCATAAAGATGTGTATTGATTTCTTCCATGATTTCATTGTTGGTTTCGACGCGAACACCAATATCAACATGATTGGTTTTGGTTTCAATATGATGTTCTTGACAAAGATTCTGAAGCCAAGCGGATCCATCCCTTCCTGGGGCAATCACCACGTGATTGCTTTGGATCTCGCGACCATCTTCCAAAATGATTCCGGTGATTTGTTGATTGACTACCGTGATATTGGCAACTTCTGTTTTGTAGACCATGTCGATCCGCGATGAAAGATGATCATAGATGTTTTTCAGTATCTGTAAATTGACTTCGGTTCCCAAATGGCGGACTCGTCCCCTTAATAGCTTCAATCCAACGGCCAATCCGCGTTTTTCGATCATTTTCACTTGTTCGGTGGTAGGGTCGGTCAGTTCTTGTGGTGCTCCGAATTTAAGATTGATATCATCCACGTGTCCAATGAGTTCTTCAACGGTTTTTGCGTCCAAATATTCCGTCATCCAACCACCATACTCACTGGTGATATTGAATTTACCATCTGAATATGCGCCAGCACCACCAAAACCGTTGGTGATCGAGCAATGAGGTAAACAACCAATATATCCGTTCTTTTGAACGGGACATTTCGTGATTTTTTTCTCTAAGATCGGACAGACCCGATGATGAATATCGTGTCCTTTATCTATTAACAACACCATCAACTCGGTTTTTTGTTCTACTAATTCATAAGCGCACATGATTCCGGAAGGACCGGCGCCGACCACAATCACATCATATTTGTTTTTCATATTTGGATCCCCCTTGGAAAACCGAATAGATAATAGCATTTATCAAGGATAAAATCAACGGGAAGCCGTGAGATCGTTACCTTCATCCAATTAATAATTGGGCTGTTTTTTCAAAAAAAAGAGCCAGAGGCTCTATTTTTGAAATTGGATGTTATTCGGTTCGTACCGGCAAGATCAACTGGATCACACCTGGATCCAAATCCCCCTCGATAACAAACGGGCGAATTTCACCGGTAAATTTAACGTAGACTTCTTCTGAATTAAATGTCTTCAACGCATCGTTGAAATACTTGGAACTGAAAGCGATTTTAATGGGCATACCAATGGCTTTTTCCAAAGGATATACTTTTTCTGTGACTTTTCCAAGTTCCGGTGAATTAGACGTGATTTCCACGATGTTATCGTTTCGCAAATTGAGTTTCACGATGCTGGAGCTGCTTTCTTTTGAAGAAAGTAGGCTGGCGCGATCAATAGAACTTGCAAGTCGCTCTTTGTTGAATTTGATGATGATCGGAAATTCTGTTGGAATCAACCGGGATGTTTCTGGGAAATTTCCATCCAATAATCGAGATTGGAATAAGATATTTCCATATTCAAACAAAATCGATTTATGGTTCAAATGAATTAAAATTTCATCCAGGTTCATTTCCAGAATTCGACCCAATTCATCAAGACTTCTTCCAGGAATGACAACATTCATTGATTCCATATTTTTAGGAATCTCAATCATTTTTTGACTGAGTCGGAATGAGTCGGTTGCGATTGCGGTTAATTTTTCTCCCTCGACCCGAATATTGACTCCGGTCAAGATCGGACGATTTTCAATCGCAGACGTCGCAAAAGTGGTTTGATGAATGATCGCCTTCATAATTTTGGAATCGATTTTGATGGGTTCATCATTCAGTGGAAAATCCAATTCAGGAAAATCATCGACATTCAGCAAATTCAAAGAAATATCTGAATCTCCTGCAACCATGCGCAAGCTGTTGTTATCCACAACTGAAAGTTCAATTCGGTCACCTTCTAATTTGCGGATAATATCAACGAAAAATTTACCCGGTACCAAAATTTCTCCAGAGGACTCCACAACAAGACTGTCATCTTTGATCGATAGTTTGATGGATATATCCGAATTGCTTGTAATCAAAATAACTTCTTTGGGAGTCACTTCCATTTTTATGCCTTGCAGATAAGGAGCTGGTGTCTTATTAGACAAGGCTTTTTGGGAAATCAAGAGACTATTGAGCAATACATTGGTGGATAAGGAAAAGTTCATATTGGACCTCCATGGCGTTTACATTAATTATCTTTTAGTTTTGTTTGTTGTTATTATTATCAGAGTGGATAGGGGGATAAAATCATTGTTTTTCCAGTGATATTATACCATATTCCGCTCTATTAGTACACTTTTAATCCTGTGAATAACTCACCAAATCATGCTTTTTTTCCACATTTGACTAACAATTTGTCGATGTCGCTTTTTTTGATGGAATCAATCTGCATATCATT
>JAAYZB010000214.1 GCA_012515085.1 Acholeplasmataceae bacterium | reverse complement strand
GTTTCAAAGTATCCCTCCAGTGTCAACCGTCTTAGAATCGGGTAAATGGTGTTGTCATTGACATCGATAAACTCCGATAACTTCTGAATGATCAAATAACCATAGAGATCCGCTTCCGCCAACGTTGAGAGCACACAGAGTTCAATGATTCCGCGTTTGAATTGAGCGTTCATATCATCCCTCCTTGATAGCATTATAACACAGTACTATTTATTACACAATACCTTTTCTCACACAATATGTATTTTTTTTCAATTTTTGTATTTATAATGAAAATTGCCGATGAAAAACATCGCTGATCATTTTCATCTTCATTTTGCGTTGAACCAACATTCTCTCCATGATATAATGGTTAAGGTTTATAAAAAAAATACCCATGGAGAGTTTGCTTATGTCCCTTGCGATCATTGATTCCTTGCCAACTGACTGGTCGATGCCTTTAGCACTGATCCTCTTTATCATCACTTATGTAGGATTACTTTTCTTATCCAAATATCGCGCCTATGTCGCGTTGGGATCTGCCCTCATTTATATTATTCTGGGCTATTTGCCTATTAATGAGATATTCTCTGCCATCGACTGGAACGTCATCATGATGATTGCTGGAACCATGGGGCTCGTCGCCATCTTCATCGAATCGAAAATGCCTGCGCTTCTTGCCGATAAAATCATTGAAAAATCTCCCAATCTGAAAGTTGCCATCATCGCCTTATCGGTATTTGCGGCCGTCATCTCCGCATTTGTGGATAATGTGGCAACGGTGCTCATGGTCGCACCGATCGCCATTACCATTTCCCGCAAATTAAAAATTTCACCCGTACCTGCAATCATTGCGATTGCGATCGGTTCCAATCTTGAAGGAGCCGCAACACTGGTGGGTGATACCACATCGATTCTTTTAGGCAGTGCCAACGACATGAATTTCTTTGATTTTTTCTTTTATGAAGGTAAACCAGGTCTATTCTTCATTGTTCAACTCGGTTTAGTTGCGGCCACTGCTGTCCTCTTCGTCATCTTTCGCAAGCAAAAGGAGCAAGTGTCCATTACAGAAATGACTGTGGTCACGGATTATGTTCCAACTTATCTCATGCTGGGCGTCATCGTCTGCTTGATCATCGCATCCTTCATTCCCGGTACCCCGCGGAATATCAATGGTTATATTTGTATGGCGCTGATGGTGATTGGCATCATCTACCGAATCATCCGGACAAACTCCTTGAAAGCCGTTGTCAAGGTTGCCAAAGAAATCGACTTTTTCACTTTGTTTCTGCTTGCCGGACTTTTCATGGTGATCCAATCCATCAGCAATGCCGGTGTCATCACGGCGATTGCCAACGGAATCGCCTCTATCTCCGGTGGCAATGTCTTTGTCATCTACACGATCATCGTGTTTCTGTCGGTCATTTTATCCGCTTTCATCGACAACATTCCGTATGTGGCGACGATGCTCAAAGTCATCGCCGGTATTGCGGTCACCGTGGGTCTCGACAATCCGACCGTCCTCTTCTTTGGCTTGTTGATTGGCGCGACGCTTGGAGGAAATATGACGCCTATTGGTGCCTCCGCTAACATCACCGGTATCGGGATCTTGCGAAAGGAAGGGTATGAAGTCAAGCCTTGGACTTTCATGAAAATTGGGATCCCTTATACTTTGGCGGCTGTCTTGACCGGTTATATCATGGTTTGGATCATCTTCGGATAAGCCCCTGGGTTTGTTTGAAAATTCTCAAAAGCGTGTATTGACCCGACCCATTAGTTAGACTAAAAATCCCGTGATGAAGCACCACTAATGATTGGTGGATGCCCTCATCACGGGATTTATTTATCCAGCTGATGGATAGCAGAATCTTCTTAATGAAAAGCGATCCTTGTCAATGATATCTTGCGCTAGTAACGGTCAAATGAAATACAGATTCTTTCAGGAAACAACGCTTGCAACATTTTTGGCCCTTTTCCCGTAAATACCATGGTCGTCAATTCGGCGATCGTCAAACAGACGTCGGTTTCTTCACACGGTTCGACTTTCATTTTGCCGTTGACAACAGAAAGTGAGAATGTCGCATTATTTTCGTCGATCCAATCATCCTTGACCCCGACTTTCAAAGCAGGAAATGTGTCTACTGGTGGGTGATAATGGCGCAAGAATTGCATCAGAGAACAAATCCGAATCATGTTTTCCGGTTTGCCATCGTTATCAAAAATCCGATTTTCCAAGTCTGGGAGCTCTTTGACTTTCACTTGAACCGGCTTATCCACTAAAATTTCCTCTATCGCCTCCGCTTTTTTTGCCAAATACCCCAGCGATTCTCGACCATTTTTCAGCAAATAAAAATCAATTCCGTCTTGAGCCAGCCGATTGATATGATCGCGCCAATAGTCAATGCTTCTTACCATCTGGCCCTCGCAGTTTTGGACCGCGTGATCATATATCTCGGCTAGCGCTTCCGCACTCACGGTTTGTTCGAGCGTACACTTCATTTCTGGCAACCCTTCCGGGAGCGGTCTTGAAAACACGAAAGGCACAAAGCCATACACTGTGTATAGTTGCTTTTCCACCGGGTAGAGCGACAAAAAGGCGCGTTGTTCTCTTGCCAGCCGGTTAAGCGTCTCTTTCATCACAGCCCTCATCCGGCCTTGTCGGCGGAAATCCGGAAGTGTGGCGGCTGCGACCACAAACGGGCACGTCCAGTTCTGTTGGTTAAAAGAGAGTGTTTTATCGACCAGATGCAACCCAGAGACGACTTGTTCTCCTTCCATTACAAAAACTGTTTTTTCCCGTTTGACCTGACGCAGAAAAAAGTAATCGACATAATCCGCTGAATCATCAAAACTCACTCGATACAACAAATAAAGGTCCTTGATCACAGAATCAAACTGAGCGACAAATTTCCGCTCTTTTTTGATTGGGTGATACGCGAGTTTCGCTTTGCGAAGTTCCGGGATCCCGATGTCTTCCTGCCGGGATATATAGGCACAATCTCGGTAATGTATCTCCGCTGCTTTTTGGATGATAGCGGTATAACTCCCCGCATAGTCCACATCCGCCTTTTCAAACAGAACGATTCCATGACCAAAGGCGCTTACACACCCAATGGAGAGCGCCACCACTTTGTTTTTGACCCAGTAAAGATCACAAAAGAGATCCAAGGAATCCAGTAGTGTTAGCGCCCGAAGGAGCGCTGGGTGATCGCTGTCAGACCCCCCTTGGCGGATATAACGGTCCAACAAATCCAACACTTGATCCAAGTCCCCACTCGTGTAAGCCCTCAAGTGGGAATCGTATTGTTGGAATTGCTTGAGTTGGTTTCGTTTTCGTTTATAAATCTTTCCATACATTTGAATCAAATCGTTCGGACGATAGATATATTCAGAATAGAAATCATCATAGAGAATCAAGGTCTCGGGACCTTGGCTCAGTCGAACCATGTCACTGGTCAAACCGATCACCTTCGCATTGGGATCATGGGAGCGGATCCACTCCAACCCTTCTCGAAAATGGTCCTCGGTTTCAGCTATGGGAGGCAAGTAATTCAATTGACCATTCAAAACACATCTGAGCAGACAGAAATGGTCAAACTCGCCCATTTGAAACGGTTCCGTCACCGTCCAAACATAAAGATTCTCAAACACCAATTCGCTGGATAGATAATCTTTCATCCAAGGTGCTTGCAATAAGATCGTATTCATTTTTTCTTTATCGCGTCTATCCAATCCCCGAAATCGTTGCACAAAAGCGCCTCACTCTCTAACGGGATCTCCGCCGATTTAATCTTCAGTCCCTATCAATAAGTGTTGTACTCTATTGACCGGCATATTCCCAAAAAAAGTGTGAAACCGCTGGGCGGTTTCACAGACATCCCGAAAAATATCAAAAAGGTGTATTCCCCATATATACAAATACAAACCAAATTACTAAATGAAAAACCAAAGCGTAATTTTTTGCCAAAACATGATTTGATAAAGCTTCTCAAAACAGAATTGCCAACATCT
>JAAYZB010000213.1 GCA_012515085.1 Acholeplasmataceae bacterium | reverse complement strand
TGCTCATCGTCACTTTTGCAATTGTTTTTTTACGTTTTTGCATTGGCCCGGGTTTCTGGCCAACTCGGAACAACGCAATTCGGCTCACTTTTTGAATGGCCATCATCACGACAATGACCGCGATCGATCCGATGATTGCGCCGAGTTTTTCTTTGATGAACAATTCCAAGTCACCGATAAAATCCGATGTGAAAAGCGAAAAGTCAAAATTCCAGATGACCATCAGTCCAATAATTGCGCCGACAAAAATGATTAAATCAAACAAATAAATCAAGACGATTTGCCAGCGGTTGATCTGTTCATCATCCCTTTTTGTCCATTTTCTTTGAAACACCAACAACCAAATCAGTAAAATTACAATTACCACGGTCAAAAGATATTGGACCCAAGGTTGTGCAGTAAATAAAAACATCATTTCTTGTCTCCTTTATACAAATTGATTAAGTCCATTATATCACAAACCCTCATTTCTCGTGCTTATGAGAAATAAAAAGGTGACTATCGATAATAGAAATATAGGGGTCATTATGGGGTAGATGATTATTAAGCATATTTGTTGACCATTGTTAATATAATGAATATAATGTGATATGAATATTAGAAATAGATTATGTAACAAAGAAACAAATAGGAGGATTGACGATGAATCAATTATTGTATGACCGCTTCCTTACTCTACTAGAAAAAGAAGATAAGGATCAAGCTCTGACATATGTCTTGGATCTGCTTGAGAACAAAACCATCTCACTAACCGAATTATATAATGATTTGTTAACGCCTTCTTTGACCAACTTCAGCTGCCAGTTGGAAGACAAGGAAATCTGTATTTGGAAAGAGCATGCCCGGACATCAATCATCCGGACCATTTTAGAGGCCACCTATCCTTACGTGATTCAAAAAAAATCAGCGAAATCAGATAATCCGAAACGGGTATTGATCGTTTGTCCCCAAGAAGAGTATCATGAGATCGGTGCCATTATTGCGACTAACTATTTTTTACTGGCTGGATATGATGCCAGGTACATCGGAGCCAACACGCCCACTCCAGAGATCTTATCCGCAATCAAGGCTTTAAAACCGGACTTTATCGCTCTCAGTGTCACAAATTATTATAATTTATTTACAACGAAGAAACTGACCGAAGCGATCAAAGCACAATTTCCTGATGTCAAAATCATCCTCGGTGGTCAAGCTTTTACCCATCCCAAGGCTACCGACCAATTGTTGTTTGATATTCATATCCAACAAGTCGATGACATTGCTGACTTTGAGCAGGTGAACAAATAATGAAGTTGGCTTATTCTATTGCAAAACGTTTTCTGATATCCGGAAAATTTCAAACCTTCATGATCGTACTTGGGATTGCGATCGGGGTATCTGTCCAAGTGTTTATCGGTTCTTTGATCTCAGGACTCCAAAAAAGTCTAGTCGACAAAACCATTGGTTCCTCTTCACAAATCACCATTGTCTCCGCATCACCTTTGTCCTTTATTTCGGATTACGATGAAAAAATAGCCACGATAAAGTCTTTGGACCAACCCATTGATGCGATTGCTCCGGCATTAGAGGCCAGTGGAAGCCTCGTAAAAAACATGATTGAAAATCCTGTTTTAATTCGCGGATTTGATTTGACAGCCGCAGAAGAGATTTATGGATTCAACGAAAAACTGCTCTTGGGTGGATCTCTTCCTGATGCCACCGGAGAAATCGTGGTTGGAATTGGTCTAAGAGACAGTCTGGATCTGTCAATTGGAGACACAATCTCATTTGGATCGGAAACTTTAGCTTCTACCTCTCTTGAAATTGTAGGTTTCATGGATTTCAATGTCCTTCAACTGAATAGCCTTTGGGGGATTGCCACCCTTGAAACAATGCAAGGAATCATCGGCATCGGCAATCAAATCTCCAAAATTGAGATGCAAGTCAGTGATGTGTTCGCCGCTGACGAAATCGATTTAGCCATCATGACTGCACTAAACGACGATTCTCTCGAATCACAAAACTGGAAAGCCCAGAATGCCGAACTATTGAGCGGTCTTCAAGGCCAAAGCATTTCCTCGATCATGATTCAAGTTTTCGTCATGATCTCGGTCGTGCTCGCCATCGCTTCGGTTCTCGCAATCACGGTCATGCAAAAGTCCAAACAAATCGGTATTTTGAAAGCCATGGGGATCCAAGATCAAGATGCGAGTCTCGTATTCTTGTTTGAAGGGTTGATCCTTGGACTTTTCGGAGCGGTTGCTGGGGTACTATTAGGATTAGGGCTTTCCTATGCCTTCACGACGTTTGCCGTTAATGATCTCGGAGAGCCGGTCGTTCCTCTCTATATCGATTTTGGTTTTATTGCGCTCTCGGCTCTGATCGCCATTCTTGCATCGGCTGGAGCCGCACTGATCCCTGCTCGAAAATCTGCCAAGCTCAGCGTCATCGAGGTGATTCGGAATGCCTAATGTCATCGAACTCAACCAAATCAATAAAATCTACGGAGAAAAAAGCAAGTTCCCCACTCAAGTGCTCTTTGACATCAACTTAACGTTTGCGGAAGGTTCTTTTTCCTCCATCATCGGCCAATCCGGATCCGGAAAAAGCACCTTGCTCAACTTGCTGGGCACCTTGGATAAACCCTCTTCTGGCGTGATAAAGATCAATGGGATCGAAACCCAAAAGATGACTGCAAAAAGCTTATCTACTCTTCGAAATGAAACCATCGGTTTTATCTTCCAATTTCATTATTTGCTTCCAGAGTTTACCGCAATTGAAAACGTCTTGTTGCCCTATAAGATCTCCAAAAAGCCGCTCACCGATGACATCATCAAACGGGCTGAAGAATTACTGGATATCGTTGGGCTGACCAAGGTTAAGAACAACCTTTCGATAAACATGTCAGGTGGCCAGCAACAACGGGTCGCCATCGCCAGAAGTCTGATGAACCAACCTAAAATCGTATTGGCTGATGAACCAACAGGAAACCTCGACAGCGACTCAACTGAACAGATTTACAACCTGTTACGTGAAATAAACCAAAAACTTGGCACCACGTTCATCATCATCACTCATGATCGTCATATTGCGGAAAAAGCAGATCGAATCATTGAAATCAAGGATGGAAAAATCTTCATGGATGTTCAAAAAAATGAATAAAAAATGCTCCCCGAAAACGGGGAGTTATTTTTTAAAAAAGTCTTTCTCTATTCTGAATACGGCTCAATCGAGCTTTTTTTAATATAAGATGGTCGAGATGATGGGATTCGAACCCACGACCTCTTAGTCCCGAACCAAGCGCGCTACCAAACTGCGCCACATCTCGACCTGGCGGAAGAGGTGGGATTCGAACCCACGTGCCCTTGCGGACAACT
>JAAYZB010000212.1 GCA_012515085.1 Acholeplasmataceae bacterium | reverse complement strand
GGGAAAACCTTATCTCTCCGGGCAAGAGCTTCTCAGTTTGACTTGAAATTAATTCAAGAAGCAACACAGGTTGCTCATGAAAAAAATAAAAAACTATATGTGACGGTCAATGTTGTTCCTCATGATGAAGATTTGGAGTTGCTCGATGAGTATTTGAGTGCTTTGGGAAAAATCGGCGTTGACGCCCTCATTTGTTCGGACCCTTATGTGATCGATCAGGCGTTAAAATTAACGGCGGTTCCTATCCATTTATCCACGCAATTCTCGCCAACGAATAGCGCATTAATCAATTTCTGGTTACAACGTGGAGTTCAGCGGGTCGTACTCGCTCGAGAGTTGACCCTTGCTGAGATGCGATTGATACGTCAACACACGAAAATGGAATGTGAAGTGTTTATCCACGGAGGGATGTGTGTCTCCTATTCGGGAAGATGCACCCTGTCTAACCGGATGACCGGCCGCGATGCCAATCGCGGGGGTTGTGCCCATAGCTGTCGCTGGAAGTATCGACTGATTCGCTCTGATGATACTCCCCCAGAAGATTTCTGGATGGCGTCAAAAGATTTGGAAACGATTCGGTTTATTCCTGATTTAGTCGATCTGGGCATTGCGTCTTTTAAAATTGAAGGGCGAATGAAATCACATATGTATATTGCGGCTATCGTCAAAGCTTACCGAGCATTGATCGATGACTTGTTCACTCATTCACTTCGTCCTTTCTCGGTTTATGAAGCAATAATTCAGAAGGCGGAAAATCGCCCTCGATTTAGCGGCTTTGTTGAAGGAAATCCAGATGATAGCGGACAAATCTTTACCGATAAGAAGGATCTTCCAATTCAGAATTTTGTCGGAATTGTCCGAGATACCATCCCCGAAAAACATCAAGCTTGGGTGGAAACTCGGAACGCGTTTTCTCCCGGTGATGACTATGAAGTCTTTAGCCCTAGTAACGAGCAACAGTCGCTTAGGATCATCGATATGACCAGCGAAGATGGCACCAAATTATCGCTTTCGAACCATCCGCTGGAAAAAGTACTTATTCAGTCCGATATTTTACTTTCTCCCTATGATATCATTCGGAAGGTGGTCAAATGAAAAAACCGGTAATTATCGCTGTAGGTGGTGGCTCATCATCAGGAAAAACCACGGTCGTCAACAAAATTCTCGCTAATTTGGGGGATTACCCGATTGTCGTGATCAAACATGATGATTATTACAAAGATCAAAGCGATCTGACGATGGAAGAGCGACGAAAGGTCAATTATGACCATCCGTTTGCACTGGATAACAATCTCTTTTATTCTCAATTACAACAACTTATTTCGGGACATCCAATCGACAAACCCACATATGACTTTATTCATTTGACACGTGCACAGACGACCGAGCGGATACACCCAGCCAAAATCATTTTCTTAGAAGGCATACTGGTCTTGGAAGATGTTCGAATAAGAGATTTGGCAGATATCAAAATATTTGTGGAAGCGGATGATGATCTGAGGTTTATTCGCAGACTTCTTAGGGATACCAAGGAACGTGGAAGAACGTTGGAAAGTGTGATCGACCAATACTTGACAACGGTGAAACCCATGCATTACGCTTTTGTTAAACCGACAAAACGATACGCGGACATCATCATTCCCAATGACATCAGCCATGACGTCGCCGTCGATCTGATCAAAGCGAAAATTCTCTCTATTCTTAACTGATAAAACGTGATATAATAGAAACCACTAATTATTGAGGTGACAGAAATGGATAACACATATAAACTCACAGAACAAGGATATCAAAAATTAAAGCAAGAATTAGAGACGTTGAAAGATGTCGATCGCAAACAAAATCTGGAGGCTTTGAAAGAAGCAAGAGCCCAAGGCGATCTCTCCGAAAATGCTGATTATGATGCTGCTCGGGATGAACAAGCCCGAATTGAAGCGAGGATCAAGGAAATCGAAAATATTCTGAAGCATTCAGAAATCATCAGTAACACGAATAATTCTAAGACGATTTCAATTGGCAAAACAGTATCAATCCGCTTCTTAAGCAATGATTCCATTCGTGAATTTACCATTGTTGGTCATTTAGAAGCCAACCCGCTTCAAGGGAAGATTTCCAATGAATCTCCCATCGGCAAAGCCTTGATCGGCCGACGCAGAGGACAGACAATTCAATACAAGGCAGAGACCGGCACCGAAATCTCGGTAGAGGTACTGGACATCAAATAATGAGAAAATGAAAATTTTCTCTTTTTTCTAAAAAACAGGGGGGAGAAAATGATCGCTATTATCGGGGCAATGGATTGTGAATTGAATGTCTTGTTCGATGCTTTTTCGCGTCAATCGATTCGGCAGATTGCCGATAAGAGTTTTCATATTGGATCGATCTCTAACGACAGCGTGGTGATTGCCAAATCGGGGATCGGCAAAGTCAATGCGGCGATGACAACTAGCTTGCTGATTAAAGAATTCCACCCGGAGTATCTCATCAATATCGGTGTTGCTGGCGGGTGTCCTCCGGCAAAGATCGGCGATATCATCGTCGCAAATGGCCTTTGCTATTCCGATGTGTCATTACAAAAGATCGATGCCATACCTTTTGGCAAAATGGGAGATGATCCATTGATCATTGAACCATCAGTGTTGCTAAGAAATAAAGTGATTCGACAATTGGAAGCCGCTCAGATCGGCTATCAGTCTGGCTTGGTTGCTTCCGCGGACACTTTTGTGGCGAATCGCGCTTTTTTGAGCGCGATTGAAACGGTTGTCGGTCCCATCATTGCCTGTGAAATGGAAGGCATGGCCATCGCCATGGTATGTCATAAGTTTTCCTTGCCCTTTGTTTCGATCAGGGGAATTTCCGATGTGATTGAGATGAAGGATCAGGATCAAACTTATCGGATGTCGGTCAGTGACATTGCCCAAAAGACGGCAATGACGGCTCTTAAACTCATCAGAGGTTGATATGCGCGATATTATTCTAGATGGAAAAAAAATTCAAGTTGATATCGTTCATAAGCCTATCAAACACGCATATATTCGCATTAAGGATCGAAACAGTATCTTTGTAACCGCTGGATTGCATTTTTCCGAACAAGCGCTTTCTGACTTGATCAGGCGACATCAACAGAAATTGATTCGCATGTTGAACTCGATCCAAGCCCAACCGCTGTATGAGGCAAATCAGACAGCGATTTTTGGAAAACTCTTTCAAATTGAAGAACGTGAGAGTTCTAAAACAACGATCGTTGTTGATCATGACCGAGTCGTGATCGCTGGCAAACGAAAAGATCTTCGCTGGAAAGCGTTGGAACGCTACTACCAACAAGAAGTCATCAACGCCGCAACTGACTTATTGGCGGATATGAATGAGTCTTTGGGACGAGAAATCCGTTTATCAGGAATCACATTGAAAAGCCAACGGATGAAAACCCAGCTGGGAAGCTGTATGCCCGCCAAACGAATCATCAAATTGAACAGCATTCTTGGTCGGTTTGAACGACGTTATTTACAGGCGATTCTCATTCACGAATTGATTCATCTTCAAATCAGAGGCCATCAGGAAGATTTCTATCGTTTTTTGTATCGCTATCTGCCCAACTATCATATTCTTCGAAAAGAATTACTGACTTTTCTCAAGCAAATGTGATCGAGATAATGAAACAACCATCCGTAATCAGGTGATTTTGAAGCCTTGTTTAAGCACTGCATTCGTTGATAGAGTCAATAAAAAATTGGACTTTTACGATAAATAAGGCTATAATATGAGGTGAGTATGGGAGGATTTTACAATGGGGTGTTTTTCCAGATTGACGCTATTTTATCCCGATGACTATCAAGAAAACGTCTTTTTGATCAATTATCGGAAATTAGCCGAAACTGGGATCAAGGTTTTGTTTATCGACCTGGACAACACTCTGATACCTTATGATGAGAAAGAACCATCCGCCGAGCACAACACCTTGTTTCAGAAGTTCAAGGAACTCGGGCTGTCGGTAGTCATCATTTCCAACAATCGTCATGGCCGCGTCGTTCATTTTGCCAATTTGCTGGGACTGCCCTATATCGAGAATGCCCGAAAACCTTGTCGATCCGGATTTAAACGGGCGTGGGCACTTTTCCCAAAAATGGGAAAAAATGAAATCATGGTGATTGGCGATCAGGTCATGACTGATGTCTTGGGCGCCAAACGGATGGGCTTTCAAGTGACATTGGTGAATGCCATCAAACGAGAATCAGAACGCTGGTATACCCGGTTGAACCGGAAAATCGAGCACCTGATCCTTCGTCGAATCAAGCAGAAAGATCCCGACTATTATGAACAACTGAATCTGAAAGAGAAGAGGTAGAGATTATGGCGGAGCTGTATTGCAGGGGTTGCGGAGCTTTGATACAACATGAAG
>JAAYZB010000025.1 GCA_012515085.1 Acholeplasmataceae bacterium | reverse complement strand
TAGTCTATATATCGTTATCCATTCAGGATCAGGCTTTTTCCAGATCCGGTTCCTGTTGTAAGGATATCGTTATGATCTTCCATGATAATCCGATAGAAGTTCCAATGCATGTGAAGGTGAAAAATACCCGTTGCAACATCAGTTATGCGTGCTGCAAAATTGCAATTTTGCTCGTTGTGGTTCTAAATAATATGATATGGTATCGATTATATCCGCAACTCAAAAGATTGTGAACCGTCAAAATCCAACCCTTCAGAGAATCGCTGTCTTCCTTCACGGTAGTTTGACAGTTACACAAAGAAGGAATTGTTAAGAAAACAAAAAAGTCCTCGTAAAAGGGGCTTTTTTTGGTTTAAAACATGTCAAATTGCTATGCAATATAAAACGTAAAGTGTCGTAAAGTATGATATAATCAATGAGGAGGCCGCAATGAGATTAACTTCGACTAAAACCAAAAATGCAGAATCTTTCTATGCCATTAAAACCGTAAAGTACAACGGGAAACAAACTACCAGAGTTGTCGAAAAACTTGGGACACTGGAAGAAATCAAGGCCAGAATAGGAGAAGACAAAGATCCCTACCAATGGGCAAAAGAATATGTTCAGGAATTGAACAGGAAAGAAAAAGAAGAAACTCGTGAGATAATCATGAAATATTCTCCAAGCAGGCAAATAAAAAAAGATGATCAGCGGCTCTATAATGTCGGTTATCTGTTTTTACAAAAGATTTATCATGATCTGGGATTAGAGCAAGTAAGCGAAACAATCAACAGGAAATATAAGTATGAGTACGACTTAGATGAAATATTGTCCCGATTAGTATATGGAAGAATCCTATTTCCCTCATCGAAGCTAAATACATTCGAACAGTCCAAAGAGTTCGTTGAACCGCCGACATTCGATCTGCATCAAGTATATAGAGCCTTAGAGATTATTTCGAAAGAAAGCGATACCATCGAAACGTGCGTGTATAAGAACAGTAAAAGATTAGCCAAAAGGAACACCGGAATTCTTTATTATGATTGTTCAAATTTCTATTTTGAAATAGAGAAAGCCGATGGGATAAAACAGTATGGGATATCAAAGGAACACCGACCAAATCCAATAGTCCAAATGGGTCTTTTCATGGACGGGAATGGAATACCGCTCGCATTTAGCATTTTCGATGGCAATCAAAACGAACAAAAGAGTCTAAAACCACTCGAAAAACGAATTATTAGTGACTTTGGAATGTCGAAATTTGTCGTTTGTACCGACGCTGGTTTGGCTTCAACCGAAAACAGGATTTTCAACACGCTAGAGGATCGCAGTTTCATTGTTACGCAATCGCTGAAGAAATTGAAAGCCCATTTAGTTGAATGGTCGTTAGATCCTTCGGGATGGCAAAGGGCAGGGGATAAGAAGAAATACAATCTGGTCGAGATTGATGAAACAAAATTTATCGATTCTACTTTTTACAAAGAACGTTGGACTAATGAAAATGGATTTTCGCAAAAATTGATTGTGACATATTCGGTAAAATACAAGCTTTATCAGAAATCGGTGCGGTTGGCGCAAATTGATAGAGCGAAAAAATTAGCATCCTCACTTTCAAATTATGACCGCACGAAACAGAATGATCCAAAACGTTTTATTTCTGATCAGCATCTAACAAAAGAAGGGCAACCTGCCGAGGATCGTCGATTAGAGATTGACGAAAATATTATCGCGGATGAAGAACGATTCGATGGTTTTTATGCAGCTTGCACAAATCTAGACGATGAAGCCCCAGTTATTCTCGAGGTTATTCAACGGCGTTGGGAAATCGAAGAATGTTTTCGCATTATGAAAAGTGAATTAAGAGCGAGGCCTGTCTATCTATCGCGTGAAGACAGAATCAGAGCTCATTTTGTAACTTGCTTTCTTGCGTTGGTGATTTTTCGTCTCTTGGAAGCGAAACTTCCGTCAGGTTATACTTGTCCGGAAATTGTCCGGACTCTTCGAAATATGAGGCTTTTCGACCTCGACGGGAATGGATTCACACCTGCTTATACTCGAACTGACCTGACGGATGCGATGCACGATGCCTTTGGTTTTCGCACTGATTTCCAGGCGGTTAATCCATCTGCTTTGAAAAGGATTATCAAAATGACCCATTCATAGGGTTTAACTTTACGTAATTTTTGTCAAAAATAAAAAGCCCTTTTTACACTTTTTTAGGCGTAAATTGGGCTTTTTTCTTGTTTTTAAC
>JAAYZB010000211.1 GCA_012515085.1 Acholeplasmataceae bacterium | reverse complement strand
TGTTTGAACATCATCAGGGTGGTATCGCGTTCTTTTTGGGTCATCGCCCGGGTTTGTTTGATGATCTCGATCAGGGATGTGTCAAAATTCAGATTCTCTTCCACCATTTTGAGATATTCGTAAGACGGGAAGAACAGAATATAATTGCCTTTTTTGCCTTGAACCAAGCATTTGGCGACCTTGACAATCTCTTCCACCGACTCCTTGCGGTCATTATACCGGGTAGACACGGAATCGACCGCTAAGAGCAGCAAGTGATTTTGCTCGAAGGGAGAGGGCATCTTCACGTCTTTGCCCGCTCCGTCCGTCAACAAGGTCTTATAGTAATCGATCGGCTCCAACGTGGCGCTGAAGAAGTGACAGGCTTCGGCGAAATCGTCAATGGTCTTCTTGATGTATTTGCTGGCATTCAGACACTTGATGGACGCAGTAATCGCGCCTTCGGAGCGTTCCAAAAGAAAGATGAAATCATCATTATAGAACTCGACGATTCGGACAAACTGGACCAAAGCAAAATAGGCTTCCATGATTTTGCTGCGGTTGGGGATCTTCTTCTCACTGGTGAGCGTCTGATCGAGTTTGACAAGCAAACGCTTGACAAGCTGAAGTAAGAACTCGTTCACGGTTTCCATTTTAATGAAATCGACATCGATCAGTTCCAAACCAAATTCCTCATACAAATCGAGGATCCGGTTGATTTCTCGTTTGGGATTCATGGGCAACCCTTTGACGAGTGCCATCAGCTCTTGAAACATCGCTTGGGACAATGAGGAGCTGTACATCTCCCGGCTTCTGGGCACCAAGTTATGAGCTTCATCGACAAGCAAGATCGGAGTAGCAGATTTCTCTTCGAAATAGCGGATCAAATGAACCCTGGGATCATACACGTAGTTGTAATCGCACACGATGATGTCACAGTAGTTAGAACAGTCCAAAGAGAATTCAAACGGGCAGATGCGATGTTTTTTGGCGTAAGCGCGGAGCGTTTCTTTGCGAAGCAGACTTTCGTTATTGAACACATCGCGGATGGCTTTATAAACTCGGGAATAATAGCCATTTGCGTATTTGCATACTTCGGGATCACAATCTCTTTCTTTAAGAAAACACATAGGATCCTTCGCTGTTATTTCGCATGTTTTCGCGATTAACCCATGTTCTTCCAACAAAGAGACTGTATCAAGTGCAATCTGTTTTCCGTCGTTTTTCGCCGTTAGGTAAAAGACTTTCTGCCGTGGTTGATTGATTGCTTTGAGCGCCGGAAATATCGTGGCGATCGTCTTGCCGATGCCGGTCGGGGCGGTGAGATAGAGTATGCCTTTTTCCAAGATGTTGCGATAAACGTTCGCCATGAGTTCCCTTTGATAAGGACGATACTCGGGAAAGGGAAACTCGAGTCCCACAAGTGACTTCGTCCTAGCGTTCTCATGTTCTTCCAGTATTTGAATCCAATCCAGATACTTTGAAATTGCTTTCTGGAAGAACGTCTCGAGTGCGCGAAACGTAACGTTTTTCTCGATTTGCATAAACTCTTTTGTTTCCACGTGGATATAGGTGAGCAGGATTGTGATCCGCTTCATTTGTTTTTCAAGCGCATAGAGATAGGCATAGAGTTTCGCTTGGGCCATGTGGCTCGGAGTCGTCGTTTCGTCCAGTCCGTCCAGATCCTCATGGGTGGATTTGATCTCTTCGAGCATGGTTTCGCCTTCGCGGTTGACGATTCCGTCAATCCGCCCGGTCACGATCAAATGGCAATCATCCTGTTCGATCTCGGTTTTGACAAAAACTTCCTTATGGTCTTCAGGAAGGTATTTTTTTTGCCAATATTGGTGGATCTCCATGCCTTCTTGAGCACGAACCATCAGCAATCTTTCGTTTGCCAGATTCCCGCTCCCAAAGAGCAATTCCGCAATCTCTTTGGCACTCGTTTGTATGACTTTCATCGTATCACCGCGTCTATTATACACCATCTTCTCTCTTTCTAAGAAGTCCGGCAAACAAAAAGCGGGAGAACTTGTCCCGCTCTTGGATGGATGTAATCAATTTAGATTTTACTCGTTCTGCGAATATAGCGTTTCCCTTGTTTTTCCACGAAGTTTTCCTTGGCAAACCGAATGGTATCGTGGATCGAATGCTTGAGATCTCTCACGGTAAAGCCCAGTTCCTTGCAAGCCTTCTCGTTGGAAAAGGCATAGTTTGAATTGAGGACGATGACCGAATAATGCGTGAAGAGCGGTTTTCTTCCTGCCAGTTTATAGAAGACTTCCGCAAAATAGCTCATTGCTAGGATGAACCAATAAGCCAATTTGGTTTTGATCTTCTTTCTTCCGGTCTCAATAGCAATGGC
>JAAYZB010000210.1 GCA_012515085.1 Acholeplasmataceae bacterium | reverse complement strand
TGGACTCGGTCACGATTGGCTCCCGGAGGGATCCGATACGCTTCTTGAGCAATAATCGTGCCCGTGTCGATTCCTTCATCGATGATATGAATGGTGACGCCTGTCACCTTCACCCCCGCCTTCAGGGCTTGACCGATCGCATCAATACCTGAAAATGCCGGCAACAGGGCTGGATGGATATTGATGATATGGTTCGGATATTTGTCCAATAACGTCTTTCCACAGATGCGCATGTACCCCGCAAGGGCAATCCAACGGACTTGGAACAATGCCAAAAGACGGATTATTTCCGCTTCATAAGCCGCTTTTGAAGGATAGTCACTCGCATCCACCACTTGGAAAGGGATGCCCAATCGTTTGGCCCGGCGCCATGCCTTGGCTTCTAATTGATCGCATATCAAAATCGCCACTGTGTACCCCTTGGCATTTTTAACGATCGCTTCAAAATTGGATCCGTCTCCGGAGGCAAACACCGCAATCGGAATCATCGTAAAAAAACTCCCGGAGTAGCGGTGATCTCACCCACTACTCTCGCTTCAAATCCGAATGTTTTACAGACATCGAGTCCTTTAGAACACTCCGATTCATCGATCACCATTGCCAGTCCAAGTCCCATATTAAAGACACGATACATTTCATTCAGATCGAGATTCCCCATTTTTTTCAACCAGTGAAACACTGGGGGAATCGAGATCTGTTTTTGCTCGATTGCAATGCCAAAGCCTTCCGGCAACATCCGCGGAAGGTTTTCATAAAATCCGCCACCGGTGATATGGGCAATCCCTTTGATCCGGATTTGTTCTTGAAGTGCCAATAGAATTTTGACGTAAATACGAGTGGGTTTTAACAGTGCTTCACGCGGGGTTTCTCGTAATTCCGGAAGAGAGGTGTCATAATCAATCTCAGGATGAGCTGCCAGAATTTGCCGAACGAGCGAATACCCGTTCGAATGAATACCGCTTGAGGAAAGTCCCAAGACCAAATCTCCCGGTTGGATGTCTTTCCCTGTGATCAACTTGGATTTCTCCGCAACACCCACACAAAAACCGGCCAAATCAACATGTCCCTTCTGATATAGCCCTGGCATTTCCGCGGTTTCACCGCCGATCAAAGCACAGTTGGCCTCCAAGCATCCTTGATGAATCCCCTTGATCAGTGATTCAATTTGGTCTGGATCGATTTGGCCACACGCGATATAGTCCAGAAAAAAGAGCGGCTCGGCTCCCATACTGGCAACGTCGTTCACACTCATGGCCACAAGATCGATGCCCACGGTATCGAACTGCTTTAACTCTCCTGCTAACAAGAGTTTTGTGCCGACGCCGTCGGTTCCCGACACCAATACGGGTTCATGGTATTTGGTGTGATCTAATTGAAACAATCCGCCAAAGGATCCGATATCGCCGAGAACTCCGGCTCGAAAGGTTTTCTTGGCGTAGGGTTTGATGCGGTTTACAACTTCATATCCCCGGGACAGATCAACCCCGGCTTTGGCATAGCGATCACTCATAGACATCCCTCACTTGATCTCTAGATTGGCTTCATCAATCGGTTGATAAAGATGGATTGGATAGCGGCCATTGAAACAGGCCAGACAATGCTGGTTTGGTTTTCTTCCCACTGCGTCAACCATGCCTTTGACTGATAAAAAGGCGAGTGAATCTGCTTGAATGATGTCTTTGACTTCTCGACTCGTTTTATGAGCAGAGATCAATTCATCATACGTGGAAAAGTCAACGCCGTAAAAGCACGGAAAGCGAATTTCCGGCGAGGCGATTCGCACATGGATTGCCGTCGCACCGGCTTGCTTTAACAATTTGATCAGTTGCATAATCGTGGTGCCACGGACGATCGAGTCATCAATCAAAACGACTCGCTTCCCTTGCACAACCGAACGGATCGCGGAGATTTTCAACCCGACCGCTTCTTCGCGAAGATCTTGGGAGGGTTCGATAAAAGTCCGCCCAGCCGACTTGTTTTTGATCATACCGAGCTCCAACGGAATCTGAGCAGCTTCGCTGTATCCCACCGCGGCACTCATGCCCGAGTCCGGTACACCGATCACCATGTCGGCTTCAGCCGGCGATTCCACCGCGAGTCTTCTTCCGCACGCTTTGCGGGCGTGATAGACACTGATGCCTTCAATCAGGCTATCGGGTCGGGCAAAGTACACATATTCCATCATGCACATTTGTTGGTGACAATCTTCGGCGTACTTATCGGAAACCAAGCCTTGAAGATTGAGACGTATGACTTCTCCGGGATGAACATCCCGGACAAAGGTGGCCCCAATGGCTTCAAAGGCGCAGGTTTCGCTCGCGACGACCCATGCATTTGATGGCATTTGTCCGAGGGAGAGCGGGCGAAGTCCGTGTTTATCAAGAGCGATATATAGTTCGTCTTCCGTCAGTAACAAAAAGGCAAACGCTCCTTCCAAATATAGCAACGACTCTTTCAGTCGTTCCAACAGCGTTCCGCGTTGGCGTTTGATGAGATGCGCGATGATTTCTGTATCCGATGTCGTTTGAAAAATGCTGCCTTGTTGTTCCAAATGCGCTTTTAATTCCAGCGCATTGACGATGTTGCCGTTATGACAAAGCCCCAAGGACCCTGTTTGCGAATGGAAAAGCAAGGGTTGCACATTCATGATCCCCCCGTGACCGGAGGTGGAATAGCGGACATGTCCAATCGCATGAGGTCCCTTTAAAATGCTGAAATCCGCGTGTTTGAACACATCGCGTACCAATCCCTCGTTTTTCCGTTGGCGAAGGTTGGAACCATCGGAGGCAATGATGCCGGCCCCTTCTTGACCCCGGTGTTGAAGTGCATTTAAAGCATGAAACACGATATTGGCAGCGTCGGGATGGTTAAAGATGCCAAAAACGCCACATTCTTCATGGTGTTGTCGATTCTCAATGGTTTTTACCATGTTGTATCCCTCAAAGCTTGTTTGATCCGATCACGGATTTCTTCATACGCCTCTTCGATATTGCCAAGGTCTCGGCGAAAGCGGTCCTTATCCAATTTTTTTTGAGTTGACTTATCCCAAAATCGGCAAGTGTCCGGCGATATTTCGTCAGCGAGCAGGATATTTCCAAATCGGTCCTTCCCGAATTCTAATTTCAAATCCACGAGAATGATTCCGATGTTGTCCATAAATTCATACAGATATTGATTGATTTTCAGCGCGGCTTTCTTGATTCGATCCAACTCTTCATAGTTGGCGATTCCCATTGCTACCGCATGATCCTCATTGATCAATGGATCTTGATATTCATCGTTCTTATAACACATTTCATAAATTCGATTCGGAGGGATCATCCCTTCTTTCAGTCCCAAGCGTTTCGCCATACTTCCGGCAATCACATTGCGGATGATGACTTCCACTTTGATGATATGGACTTTTTTACAAAGCTGTTCGCGTTCGTCCAATCGTTGGATCAGATGGGTGACAATGCCTTTATGGGCAAGGTATTCAAAAATGAGCGAGGTAATCTCGTTATTGATCAGCCCCTTGTTGGCAATGGTCGACTTTTTGATGCCGTTAAATGCCGTTGCATCATCTTTATACCGGATGATGACATCATCCGGATTTGTCGTGGAATAAACTTGTTTGGCTTTTCCTTCATAAATCAATGCTTGTTTTTCTGGGATCATCTTAGTCACCTCTTCTTTAGATAATGAACGACTGATTCAAACAATTTTTGGGGTTTATAGAGTGGATAATTCTGATATAAACCGACTCCGTCACGCTCGGAATGTCCCATTTTCCCTAAAATCAGACCATCCTGGCTCAAGAGTCCTTCAATCGCCATCATGGATCCGTTGGGATTGTCCGGCAAGGACATCGTCGGCTGTCCTTGCAAGTTGACATACTGAGTTGCGATTTGATGTTCTTGGATCAGGCGTTCTAGCGTCGCTTGAGAAGCCATGAACCGTCCTTCCCCGTGAGAGACGGGCATGGTATGGATTTCTCCAGGAGAAAAATCATAAAACCAAGGGCTGGCATTGGTGATCAGTTTGGTCCGAACCATGGTGGCGATGTGGCGACCAACTTTATTTTTCGCCAAGGTGGGATAATCTTGTCCGATCTCACCAATCACGCCCCAAGGCAATAGACCACTTTTTATCAATGCTTGAAATCCGTTACAAATACCAAGAATCAAGCCTTTTCGACTTAAGAAACGGTGAATAGCGGCTTTGACGTACGGATTCAAGAGAACTGCGGTGATATATTTTCCTGATCCATCCGGTTCGTCTCCGGCAGAAAACCCACCCGGTAACATCAAGATGTCGGATTGATCCAAAACCCTTGTGATATCGTCAATGGAACTTTGGATTGCTTCTTTGGTTTGATTGCGAAATACCGAGATGACCGGGTCGGCCCCAGCCAAGCGAAAAGCGGCTTCGGAGTCCAACTCACAATTGGTTCCGGGAAACGCTGGGATGAACACTTTGGGTCGATAGGAGGCGGATCCCGGCCGGATCCAATTGACTGAGGATAAGGAAATCTCTAGATTCTGAGACTCCACCTTTTCCGAACAGGGGAAAAGCTCAGAAAATGTCTCAAGACTGGATTGAAGTAAGCCGCTTAAAGATACTTCAAACGAGGGAAATTGAAGGGTTGGAATCTCTGTTGTGAGGCCTATCGACTGAAAATCACGATCATTGAGTGAGGTATCACTCTCAATCACCAAGCCACCGTAAAATGGTTTATCCCAGCAATCAAGCGGCGCAGTCGCTTCGATTCGACACCCTATCCAATTGCCATAACTCATTTTGGCGACCGCTTCCACCCAGCCCCCCGCTTTTATAGCCGCAAGAGCTTGAATCCTCTTCTTCTGAATCAAATCCAAGATCTTCTGGTACACACGCTTGATTTCTGTGCTATCTGGAAGTCCAAATCCATTCAAGTTTGGCTGGAAGAGATAGACTCGATGCCCCGGGGCTTTGAACTCCGGCGACACTAAATGATCGATATCCCCAATCGTTAAGGCAAATGCCAACAACGTCGGAGGAACATGCAAATCCAGAAATGATCCGCTCATGGAATCTTTTCCGCCAATGGCCGGCACTTCAAAATCCGCTTGCGCTTGGAGTGCACCAAGGAGCGCTTGAAAGACGTTTCCCCAATTCTCAGGATTTGTTCCCAAGCGTTGAAAATATTCTTGCAAGGATAAATGGGTCCTCCGAATATCTCCGCCGACGGCCATCGCTTTTGCCAGTGCTTCAACAACGGCAAGATAAGCTCCGCGGTAAGGCGATTCGCTTAAACAATCCGGATTTCCACCGACGGTCATGATTGTCACGAGCGAACTGTCAGATTCGGTGAATGGCAGTTTTTGAACAGATGCATCGACTTCGGTCATTTGTGTCTTTCCACCAAAAGGTAAAAAGATCGATGTGCGGCCTATGGTCGAATCAAAATGCTCAATCATGCCTTTTTGGATGGCATGGGAAGGCATGCTCAACCATTCGAGCAGAGTATCTTTGTTTTGCAATGGATTGCTAGAAGATTCTGACTTTTTTCCCAATGTGTCTTTGACAAAGACCATGCGGGTCTGTCTTACGCCGTTGGTATTCATAAATGAGCGATCCAGGTCAACGACGACCTGATTGGATTTGATCATCACCAGTCGCTTTTTCGTTGTCACATCGGCAACATGGACCGCTTCAAGGTTTTCCTCTTCAGCAACATGCTCGAACAACGGATAGTCGGCAGGATCGATGACCAAAGCCATCCGTTCCTGCGATTCAGAGATCGCCAATTCGGTCGCTGACAATCCTTGATATTTGGTGGGCAATTGATCGAGATCGATTCGGACGCCTTCGGCCAGTTCGCCGATGGCGACCGCTACACCCCCCGCTCCGAAATCATTGCACTTTTTGACAATTCGCGTGACTTCTGGATGACGAAACAGCCGCTGCAATTGTCGTTCGATTGGTGCATTGCCTTTTTGCACTTCGCTTCCTGAGGTTTCGAGCGATCGATCCGTATGGGATTTGGAAGAGCCGGTCGCACCGCCAATGCCGTCGCGGCCGGTTTTTCCCCCAATCAAAATCACCCAATCACCTGGAACGGGTGTTCCTCTTTGAATGTCCTTTCGTTTGACGGCACCGACGACAGCGCCCACTTCCATGCGCTTGGCAACGTATCCGGGATGAAACAGTTCGCGGACATAAGTGGTCGCTAGTCCAATTTGATTGCCGTAGGAAGAAAAACCGAGCGTTGCTTTTTTGGTGATCACCCGCTGGGGCAATTTCCCAGGCAAGGTGTCTTTGACTCTTGCGAGCACGTTTCCCGCGCCACTCACCCTTAGACCTTGATAGACAAAACTTCGTCCCGACAAAGGGTCGCGAATAGCGCCGCCCAAGCAAGTGGACGCTCCACCAAACGGTTCAATCTCCGTGGGATGGTTATGGGTTTCATTTTTGAACATGATCAAATATTCTTCTGATTTATCCTGAACAACAATACTGGCCGCGTTGACTTCGTTTGAAATTTCAATCGCATGATTGGGATTTGTCTTTCGAACCCATCTGGCGTAAATCGTTGCCAATTCCATGAGTGTCATCGGTTGCTCTTCTCGCTTGAGATCTTGTCTCAATGTTTGAACCAATTGAAAAGCACCCAAGAGCGGATGCGATGGTTCAGTGGCTTCAAAGCGAATCGGCTCGAGGACGGTTTCAAACGTCGTATGTCGACAGTGATCCGACCAATAAGTATCGAGTACGCGAATTTCGGTTTCACTCGGATCTCGATTTTCCTTTTGAAAATACTGGGCAATCAATTCCAAATCCGCAATACTCATGGCAAGAGCCATATCTTGGTGGAAACGTTGTCTCTGTTCTTTTCCCCAGAGGATGAACCCTTTGATTATGGGCGTGGCTTTTTCCGAATTGACGGGAGGAATCGCTGGAATTGTGGTGAGATCGACCTCCCAAGAATCCACGGGATTGATGATATATTTTTTCAGCCGATCCAAATCGGTAGTGCTGATTGGGTCGAATAGATAAACTGTTTTGGAAAGAACAACAGCCTCTTTCTTTCCGAGAATCAGTTGAATGCATTCTTGGGCGGAGTCGGCTTTTTGATCAAACTGACCAGGAAGATAGGCAAACGCCAGATAGCCATTTTCGACGAGAGGAACCTGCTTTAAAAACTGGTCGGTCGCCTTTTCACCAAACACCTGCCATTTGAGAATGTCGATGTCATCGACATCGCAATCGAAGAGATCATAAATCAAGACTCGACGAAAATTTCTCAAGCAGATATCCAAATCATCCGCAATTTGATTTCTTAGAGATTCGGCTTCCAAAGCAAATTCAAGTTTCTTTTCCACGAACAACCGAATTGGGCTCACGCACTCCACCTGCCTGTTTTTTTAGTCGTTGGTTATAGCGATTGATTGGCTTCTAACACCTTGGTTTCTTGAGCAAGTTGATATTGATGGATTTTCACCTGCAAAGCTTGATCTTCCAAAGCTAAAATACGCACGGCAAACAGCGCAGCGTTTTT
>JAAYZB010000209.1 GCA_012515085.1 Acholeplasmataceae bacterium | reverse complement strand
GTGGTCGTCTTCATCATTTTCATCTTTAACTATTATTTATCTGTCGCAAAAGATTTGCCTTTCCGTAAACGTTTTTTTCAGATGGTCGTGATTTCCTTGGGTGTTGCTGCCATTTCCTTTGGCATTGGCATTCTAATCAAACTCGGTCTGGGTATTGAAGTATAATCCTCTCATCCACTGCGAAACACCATAAAGAAATCTCCTGCCAAAATGACAGGAGATTTTTATTCTTGGGGTTTATTCAGCCATTATTTCGCCAATTCCCGGCATAAACGAATCAATGCGTGCTCTTTGGGTGCTACTCAATGAATCTTTATCATAGGTCTTAAATACTTTCATTTCGTCTAGTATAAAGTCAATCACTTCAAGAGCGTTCACCTCATAAGTTTCGATTTCCGTCTTTTCACCAGAGAGCACTTCGAGCATCTCTGGAGTGATCAACAAGTCGGCGATGGCTTTGACCAAATTTTCTGCAATCGTTGTATTCGTTGAATTCATGAACTCGCTCACCCATCCGGAGAAATGAATGATGAGCGCATATTGGCCATATGTATCGCTCTCATAGTCCTCGTCCACATGATAATCTGATCCATATTCGCTAATGAAATGCGTATGGATTTCGCCAAATTCAGTCAGTACGGCATCGATGACTTCTTCGTCATCCACAAATTCAGTCAAATTCTGGATCAACTGTAATAGCTTGGGCAATTGTTTCTTTAACATACTGCGCATATTATCTCTTAACTTTTCTACTTCGGTATCCGTCAGAATTTCTTCTTCGATCATCATTCTAAATGGATAATTATCCGCAATGACATTGGCGATGAATTCCATATCGGTTGCGGTTAGGGTATTGGCCACTGCCCCTAAATGGACCACAACTTCGCCGATCAATTCGATGGCGACCAAACTGCTGGCGTGAGCCATTGCGGTTTCATTGGCATAGGTCTCTCCTGTTGCTCTGTTGAAATACTCCTCGTAATAAAAATCATCAAACCCATTCATTTCGGCGATTAACAACAAGATTTCCGAATCGGTTGCGACCAACGAATCCAGTAGCTTTTCACCAACTTTATCCATGATGTCCGCAAATTGGTCGAGTTCTTCATAGCTCATATTGGTCAACACTGAATAGAGGATATCCTCCTCCATCATCTCCGGATCCAGTTCGGCCATATAAGCATCAAACATCGCTTCTTTCTGTGCATCGGTAAAGACCGCATCCATTTGGTCGATCAATTCGTCGTTTTCATCTAAGAATTTATTATAATACTCGATTAATAGAGCCAACATCCGCATCTGTGACATTTCTACCAACTGCTTCATTTCTGTGCTCTCGATGGACTTTGAAGCCACGTCGCCCGCGATATCTATGGTCTCTTCGATAAATGCGAGATCAATCGTATCCAAAAATGCCGTGATAGCTTGAATGGATAAAATGGCTTCCGCCGCATAATATGTCTTGTTGGCTTTAAACGTATCGATAGCGCCTTGATCATCCGAAGTGGCAACCACCATTGCTTCCGCCATTTCCATCATTAAGATCATATATTCCATCGAGGGTAAGTTTTCTTCCAATATCGTCACAAATTCATCCTTGATGAGGATGATTTCGGAGGCGTTGATCTCAGAGATTATCACAAATTCACCCGAAAAAAGATCCAATATCATTTGAATGAAATCGTTGTCGATGTCCGCTTGCAAAGCGACCAGCTGTTCATACGTCTCGACTAATGCAATCAACATCGCTTCCGGAGTATCCTCCAGCAAGTCTAATAATGATTCATACAAGGTTATCTGGGTTTCCAATTCGTTGATCTGATCTTCATACCAATAACCCCAAGATTCATATTCATCGATTTCGGCTTGGATTTCAGCAATCGCCTCTTCCATCATCTTCGGTGCCATGGTGACTAAAAAGGCACTGGCGATCGCTTCAAAATTAAATTCCGTCGTCATCATGGTTTTCAAGGCGGTGTTGATCGCGATGGGATCATCTTCAACCGCCTCAGCCGTTGTTACAAACGTCTGAAATGCATCCAAGACTGTTTCCATCTGACTCGCCGTCATGCCTTTTCGAACCAATTCTTCCGCAAAGCCTTCGGGTACCTCTTCTAGATCGTATTCTACCATCAATCCTTCAATAGCGCTCTTTTCTTGAGCAGGATTGGCGTTATAAGCAACGGAAACACTGAAAGCGGAATCCGCCATTCCTTTCGGCCCTTTGGCCTTCACCTGGAAGATAATACTGGTTCCCGATAACGAACTAAAGTCATATTGGGTGGTGCTGACGGCTTCTTTTTCAACTCCGTCCGCAAAAACAATATACTCGCTCCCACCTTCTACCGGATCCCACTGCAATAATTTACCAGAAATCCGGAGGTTGGATGGTGGTGTCATGGCTTCAGTATAATCAAACGGAATTTCTCCGGTTTGATCACCCGTGCAGCCCGTCACGAAAACAATGGCAAACAATAACGAAAATGCTAAAAGAATCCTTTTCATAGTCAATCCCCTTCTATTTTTATTTTATAAGATTTTATTTTTATTCTTGACGAATCTCGTGAATTAGATCCATTCGTTTCAGCCGAAAATAATTGAGACCATAACTGACACAAAAAGCAAAAATCATGATTGCCCCGCCTAGCATCAAAGTGCTCCACCCCGGGACAATCTCGCGGTAATAGTTAAAAAACAGCATAATTCGGGGCAGAGCAGTGACAAGCACCCAGACTTCTCCTAAAACGAAGAGACTCACGATTAGACCTGTTAGCAATGCTTCTTTCAGAATATTAATGAGAAAATCGCGATTTTTCACTCCCAATGTTTTCAGTTTGGCGTATTCTTTCTTCATTGATTGGAAAACGAGTGATAAATTATTGATGACGACGACGAGGAAACTCAAGATCATAGCGGCGGTGATGATCATAAACAAATCGCCTGCTGTCGTAAATACCGAACCGATCGACTCGGCGAGTTCAGTGAAAGAGAGCACATAATACATTTTTGATCCATACCGATTGGCCAATTGTTTCAAGAGATCGGTTTCGCCATTCGCATCAATCACCAGACTGTTGACTGGATAATCTGAAGCAATCTCTTCCAGCGTCGCTATGTTTGTATAGGCGATTTCATCAAAACTTGTATCTAAAAAACCAGCAACTTCCAAATTAATGATACCATGAGTCTTATTCAGCTGTAAAGTCACCTGGTCTCCTATTTTGAGTCCTCTTGTATAAAAGTACCTTATTGGCAACAAAACAAAGGGTATCTCCTCTTCCAGATAACGTGCTTCCAAAGACATCGTCAACTCAAAGCAAAACAACTCGTTGAAGTCTGTCATATCCATGGATACAAAAAAATCAAGAGTATCCGCTTGCTCGTGATCGGTGCCAGCGTTCATCAACAATACTTTTTCATAGATGACTGAGGGCTTTGCGCTGATCTCATAATCGTTTTCCAGTT
>JAAYZB010000208.1 GCA_012515085.1 Acholeplasmataceae bacterium | reverse complement strand
TATGGATGAGTCATGGCGATCAGGTGATCACACCGGCTCCGGGATTTCAAGTATTAGGAGTAACACCTGAGGCGATTGCGTTGTCGGGACATCTCGAGAAAAATATCTATACCATGCAGTTTCATCCCGAAGTCACACAAACAGAATTCGGTTTCACTTATCTTTCGAATTTTGTATTGAATATTTGCCAGGCTGTGCCTTCTTGGAATCTGGACTTTATCTTGGAAGAAGCGATTGAAAAGATACGAACAACCGTAAAAACCGAAAAAGTGATGCTCGCATTATCTGGCGGCGTCGATTCCAGTGTTTTGGCCATGTTATTACATCGAGCAATTGGTGATCAACTTCGTTGCTTTTATGTGAATACCGGTTTAATGAGAAAGAAAGAAACCGAAAGCATCATGGCAACCTATCTTGAACATTATCACATGGATATTCGTTATATTGATGCGGAAGACCGTTTTTTGCTGGCCCTTAAGGGATTGAAGGATCCGGAAGCGAAGCGAAAAGCGATCGGAAGCGAGTTTATTCGTGTTTTTGAAGAAATGACCACAACCTTTTCTGATTGCCATTTTTTGGCTCAAGGGACGATCTATCCGGATGTGATTGAATCGCAATCACTCAGTGGCCTGGGGAAAACCATCAAATCACATCATAATGTTGGCGGATTGCCACAAGATTTAAAATTCACATTGATTGAACCTCTCAGGCAACTGTTTAAAGATGAGGTCCGAGCACTCGGAATCAAATTGGGAGTGCCCGAGTCGATTGTGAAACGCCACCCCTTTCCTGGGCCTGGACTAGCTATCCGAGTAATCGGTGAAGTCACCAAAGAGCGGTTGGATACGCTGAGGGAAGCCGATGACATTTTCATCAGCTTGCTTAGGGATGCGAATCTTTATGATCAGGTAGCTCAGGCGTTTGTCTGCTTATTACCGGTCAAAACGGTCGGTGTGATGGGGGATGAGCGCACCTATCAAGAAGTCATTGCGATTCGTTCGGTGGATACCGTCGATTTCATGAGTGCGACCTTCAGCAAACTTCCCTGGAGTTTTGTGGAAAAGGTGGCCTGCCAAATAGTCAATCAAGTTCGGGGAGTGAACCGTGTGGTATACGATGTGACATCAAAGCCGCCCGGGACGATCGAATGGGAATAAAAAAGAGCGTTCCTTCGCGGAACGCTCTAATTTTTTAACCACATCCTGGGTGAGAATAGAAGCAGAATGGGAAAAATTTCCAACCGGCCTGCCAACATCGTGAAAACCAATGTGAGTTTTGATAAATCCGTGAACGAGGCATAGTTTCCACTTGGCCCGACGATGCCGAGTCCGGGCCCGATATTGTTGAAACAAGCAATGACGGATGTGAAGGTCGAGACGAGATCGTGACCTTCGATGCTGACAAGAAGCGTGGCCAAAGCCAAGATGATCATATAGGCGATAAAATAAGAGTTGATTCCTTTTAATGTGGATTCATCCACAGCCTTTTTTTCGAAGGTGATCGTCGAAATTTGTCGCGGATGAAGAAGATAACGTATTTCTTTAAACACTTGTTTAAAAAAGATGACGATTCGCGATACTTTGATACCACCACCGGTCGATCCGGCGCTGGCCCCGACAAACATCAGCAAGATCAAAATCCATTGAGAAAAGGTCGGCCACAAATTGAAATCCGTAGTGGAATACCCGGTGGTGGTGATGATCGACCCGACTTGAAAGGAAGAATAGCGCAACGCTTCGCCAAAACTAGTAAACATCGAGAAAGTGTTGATTGTGATCAAGGCGATGGAAACGAGAATAATCAGGAGATATGCGCGTAGTTCTTCGCTTTTCAGTGCTTTTTTGATATCACCGATCAGCATCAAGTAAAACAATGAGAAGTTGATGCCAAACAAGATCATAAAGACGGTGATGACGACTTCGACGTAGACACTGTTATAATGGGCAATGCTTTGATTCCAAATTGAAAATCCTCCTGTACCCGCTGTTCCAAAGGCATGAACCACACTATCAAACAAGGGGATTTTGAATAATAGCAGAATGATTTCCAAAAGAGTCAAGAAGAAGTATATTGCATAGAGAATCCGTGCCGTGTGTTTCACACGCGAGACGATTTTTTCCGGTTTAGGTCCAGGACTTTCCGCTTTGATGATAAACATGCTGCGGGCACTGGTTTGGGGCATGATGGCAAGGAAAAAGACCAAGATGCCCATGCCACCGATCCAATGAGTGAGACTCCGCCAGAAAAGCATCCCTTTGGAAAGGGATTCCACATCTTCCAAAATGCTGGCTCCTGTCGTAGAAAAACCCGATACCGTTTCGAAAAAGGCATTGATAAAGTTGGGAATTTCCTGGCTGATCACGAAGGGAAGTGTTCCGAAGAGCGACATGAAAATCCAAGAGATTCCGACGACGGCAAAGCCTTCTTTCGCATAAATTGTTCGGTCGATGTCTTTTTTATATGTCAACAAAAACCCGATTGCCAGCAATAACGCAATTGGGATTAAAAACGCATAAACAGTGCTTTCTCCATAAATGATGGAGATGACGAGTGGCAAACTCAACAAAGCTGCTTCAACTTTAAGAATATTGCCCACTTGATGCAAGACATAACGTAGATTCATGTTAGCTCCGGCGTAATATTTCTTTAAAATCGGTCAAAAAGGGTAATGTCGTGACAACCACGACACTGTCAAGAGGTTCTAAGGAGTCTTCTCCAGAAGGAATGATGACTTGATCGTTTCGGATGATACAAGAAATTAAAATGTTGTCTTTGATTGGTAGATCGCGGAGTTTGATGCCTGTGAAACTGGTATTAGTTGGAATGTAAAATTCGGTGGCTTCGATTTGATTATTCAAAAATTTATATAATGTTCGAACTTGGCTTAAGGTATTGGTCAGCGAACGGACAAAACGAAGAATCTGATATGCAGTGTTTTCCTTTGGCGAAATCATTGAATCCAACCCGACGCTCTCTAAGATGCTGGTATAGGAATAATGATTAATCTTCGTGATCACTTTGGGAACTTTGATTGATTCGGCAAACAAGGAAATTACGATGTTTTCTTCATCGAATCCGGTCAAAGTAACGACGGCGTCCATGTTTTTGATTCCCTCTTCAAAGAGATTCTCTTGATTGCTGCCATCTGTGTTGATCACAGTGGCTTCAGGCAAGAGTACCGCCAAATCGTGACATCTTTCTGGATCGATCTCAATGATTTTCACACTTATGCCGGCGGAAATCAATTGCTCGGCCACATAATAGGTTATTTTTCCACCGCCGATGATCATCACGTGTTTTGAGCGATGTTTATAAGTGCCCAGTTTTCGGAACAATTTTTCCAGTTCTCCGGGTGAAGAAGTTAAAAATATCTTGTCTCCCGCTTCTAGAACAAATTGGCCACCGGGTATATGGACTTTGCCTTTGCGTTCAACAGCGGAGACTAAAAACCGAATATCGATTTGCGAACGGACTTGGGAAAGCGGCTTACCTGCAAGAAGGGATTTAGGCATGACTTTGACCTCGGCAATTTCTGCTTGATCATTGGCAAAATAATCCACTTTGGACGAGGAAGGATTAGACAACATCCGAAAGATTTCCTTGGCTGCCTCCAATTCGGGATTGACAATCATGCTCAAGCCCAGCTCGTTGTGCATGAAATCGACTGATTTGGAATATTCAGGATCGCGAACGCGGGCAATGGTGTGTTTGACCCCATTTTTTTTGCCAACAAGACAACAGAGAATATTGAGCTCATCGCTGTTTGTGACCGCAATCAAAAGATCTGTTTTATCAGCTTCAGCTTCCATTTGAGTGTCATAGCTAGCACCGTTGCCAATGACACCTTTGACATCAAATACATTAGCTGAATCTTCAACCAGTTTGGC
>JAAYZB010000207.1 GCA_012515085.1 Acholeplasmataceae bacterium | reverse complement strand
TTTACAAAAAAGTCAATGATCAACCCGGCATCGTCATCGCCAACATTGGCGATGGATCGCTCGGATGCGGAGTGGTTTATGAATCGATGAATTTTGCCTCAATGGATCAGTTCAACTACTTATGGGAGAAAAAAGGCGGTCTGCCAATTCTCTTCAACATCTTTGATAACGGTTATGGCATGGGGGGACAAACTCGTGGAGAAACCATGGCTTATGATTTTCTGGCACGTCTTGGGGCCGGCATCAACCCCAGTCAAATGCACGCAGAACGAATTGACGGATTCAATCCACTCGCCGTCATCGATGCAATGCGGCGTAAACGCGATATCTTAGTAAAAGGCGAAGGTCCAGTATTGCTCGATGTCATCACATATCGTTTTGGAGGGCATTCGCCATCAGATTCCATGAGTTATCGGGAAAAAGCTGAAATCGAAGCTTGGCAAGCGATGGATCCACTCCTGACATACCGACAAGAGCTCCTTCAAGCCAATGTTGCGAAAGACGACGAGTTTGAAGCCATTTTAAGCGATATCTCCAACCGGATGTTCCGCTTGTTCCAATTGGCCATCGATCCCGTCCTTTCTCCCTATCATGATTTTTCCACAGATCCCAACTATATCGAATCCATCATGCTTAGCAATCAAGCTGTTGAAAAATTTGCGGATCGCCCTGTGGACGTCTTGATGCCGATGGAAGAAAACCCCCGTGTAAAACAAATCGCATCCAAAGCGCGCTACGCCTTTGGACCCGATGGAAAGATGGTTCCCAAAATCAAGCAATACAACATTCGCGATGGGATTTTTGAAGCCGTCATCGACCGCTTCTATAAAGATCCTACCTTGGTTGCTTATGGCGAGGATGTCCGCGATTGGGGCGGTGCTTTCGCGGTCTATCGCGGATTGACCGAAGCTCTGCCCTATCATCGACTCTTTAATAGCCCAATTTCCGAAGCTACAATCGTTTCTTCTGCCGTCGGATATGCGTTATCAGGCGGCCGCGTTTTGATAGAACTGATGTATGCGGACTTCATGGGTCGAGCCGGTGATGAGATTTTCAACCAACTGGCGAAATGGCAAGCAATGAGTAGCGGGTTACTCAAAATGCCCGTTGTGCTCCGAGTTTCAATCGGCTCGAAATATGGGGCACAGCATTCCCAAGACTGGGTTGCGCTCCCTGCGCACGTCCCCGGCCTGAAAGTGGTCTTCCCCACCACCCCCACTGATGCAAAAGGCTTAATGAATGCAGCGCTAAACGGCACGGACCCTGTCATCTTCTTTGAAAGTCAACGCACCTATGATAAAGGCGAGGAATTTGAAAAGGATGGCGTACCGGAAGGGTATTATGAAATTCCGATTGGCGAGCCTAGTATCAAAAAAGTCGGATCGGACGTGACCATTCTCACAATTGGAACCACCTTGTATCAAGCATTGGCCGCTGCTCAAATTTTAGAAGAAAAATATCAGGTATCCGCCGAAGTGATCGATGCGAGAAGCATTGTCCCCTTCAACTATGAACCGGTGATGGCTTCCGTGAAGAAGACCGGCCGGATTGTATTGGCAAGTGACGCCTGTGCCCGGGGATCGATCTTGAATGATTTCGCACGCAACATCTCGGAACTTTGCTTTGATGATTTGGATGCACCTGCCGTTGTCATTGGCGCGAGAAACTGGATTACTCCGCCGTTCGAGTTCGACGCGGAATTCTTCCCTCAACCCCACTGGATCATCGATGCCATTCACGATAAAATCCTTCCGCTCAAAGGACATATCAGTCAGGAAAACAATTCTGTGACTGAAACGATCCGTCGCGCGAAAAAGGGAGTATAACTTAAAAAAAACGACTTGAAAATCCAAGTCGTTTTTTACTGTTCAGAATGAATCATTTTTTTGACATAATCTTTTGCTTCTCCGATGTCCTTGAGAATACCACGAGCGACCATTTGTACCAATATATTTCCAAGAGCCGTTGCTTCGATCGGTCCGGCAATCACCGGTCGCTTGCAATATTTTTCGGTCAGATGATTGAGAAGTTTATTTCGCGACCCACCACCAACGATGTTGATAGAGGTGATCTGTCGCTGGGTCAATTGCTCAATTTCCAATAACGAAGCTTGATACTTCAGGGCAAGCGAATGGAATAATAAGAAATATAGTTCTCCGTCTGTTTTTGGCAACATGAAGCCGTTTTCCTGTAATTGTTTGTGAATTGCGCCGATCATGCTGGTCGGGGATAAAAACCCCTCATCATTAACATCGACAACTCCTGGATAGTCCGAATGCGACGCGGCCATTTCCGCTATTTCCGAATAGGAATGTTTGTTACCCATTTCTCTGCGGACTTCTTGAACCATCCATAACCCCATGATGTTTTTTAAAAAGCGTATTTGCTTGCCATAGTTGCCTTCGTTTGTAAAGCCGCGGATCCGGGCTTCTTCTTTGAGCACGGGATGATTCTCCAACACGCCAATCAGACTCCAAGTACCACTGGATAAAAATGCAGTGTCTTGAGCGGCAAGCGAGCCAATCACCGCGCTGGCAGTATCGTGTGAGGAGACCGCCATCACAGTTGCTTCATAACCGATCTCTTTCGTGATTTCCTGACGCAGCTTGCCAATCACTTCTCC
>JAAYZB010000024.1 GCA_012515085.1 Acholeplasmataceae bacterium | reverse complement strand
GATTGGGGTGGGACATCTCGTCCATCCAAAAAGGCATGGAAAAAGGTGCGTGTCACACCACGCTCTTTCGCCGCCCGAATCAAGGCTTTGATGTGGCGGATGTGCGAGTGGACGCCGCCATCGGAAAGCAGTCCGAAAACATGGAGTTTGGACTGATGTTTCAAGGTGTGTTCAAAGGCTTGTTTATACGCTGGATTTTCTTTGAAAGAGCCGTCTTTGATCGCCACATTCACCCGCGTGAATGATTGATAGACGACGCGTCCGGCACCCAAGTTCAAATGACCGACTTCGCTGTTGCCCATTTGTCCTTCCGGCAGCCCGACGGCTTCGCCAGAGGCTTGGATCTCCGTATGTGGATATTCGCTGAATAAATAGTCAAGATAGGGCTTCTTCGCCAAGTAAAAGGCGTTGCCTTCCCCTGGTTCGCCAAATGCCATTCCATCTAAGACCATGAGTACCATCGGTTTTTTCATTGTGTCACCTCAACCCGTACTGTATTATACACTATTCATTCATTTTTTGAAAGTCGAAAGATTGGGTGTAACCCTTTTCATGAACAAAGAATTATCAGCTGAAAAGTCGAATAGTTTGGTATAATAGGAGCGAGGTGGTTACTAATGGCGTTGACCCAATTAGAAAGAATTGCCCGTCTCTTCGAATCCAAGATCCCCGAAGGCCGGTTGAACTACGTCGTTCCCGACCTTTGGAATGCCTGGGATTATGACGGAAAGGAGTGTCGCAAGCTGCCGAGTGGGGAATTGCTCGTCAATCCCTACCGGTTTTATCAATCCGCAATCAATCATATCTTGGCAAATGGCACCCCCCTCAATCAATCTTCTCCCGCCTCGCTCTCTCAAAGTGAGAAGAAAAAAGAAAGTCAAGGTCAAGGGGGGAATTGGATCCGTCGGAGCGTTCTGTACTCGCTGATGATCCGTACCTCCACCACCTGGGATCACGACCGATCCTATTCCCTTGATTTAAAAAATTTTGATGGATTGAAAGAAACAGGTTCGTTCATCAAAACGATCGCGCTGTTGCCCTTGCTTAAAAAAATGGGCGTGGATACAATCTATCTACTCCCCATCTCCCGCTATTCCCGCGACCATAAAAAAGGCGATTTGGGAAGCCCTTACGCCATCGCGTCTTTTGTGGAGCTCGATGGCGATCTCAAGGATGATTTGACCGGAAACGACTCGACGGTGGAAGCCGAGTTTTCCGCTCTGGTTGAGGCTTGTCATCTGCTAGGCATCCGAGTCGTGATTGACATTATCCCGAGGACTAACTCCATTCATAGCGACTTGATTCAAGATCATCCCGATTGGTTTTACTGGATCGATTCCAAAAACTTGGCGACTTATCATCCGCCCCGGGTGCCGCGGATGGGGGAGACGGTGTCTCCCGAATTGGAGCATTTGCCCTTGGTGTATGCCTCAGAAGATGTCAAACAGCACATCCAGCGTTTCCGAGAAAACCCGCGAGATCAAGATCCGAAGCGTTTCAAAGCTCTGAAAGCTTCTCGCCCCAGCAATTTCCTCGATGCAATCGAACAGGAATATGGTCTTTCTGTCGCTCCCGCATTTTCCGACCACATCAACGATACCCAGCCTCCTTGGACCGATATTACCTTTTTTCGACTCTTCCTTGATCACCCAGCCGCATCCATTCCCTGGCTTGCGAATCAAGCGGCTGCCCCGTATATTCTTTTTGATACGATCAAAGCCAACCGCTTTCCCGGTCAGCTCCCCAACCAGCCCCTTTGGGAACATCTCTCCGAAATCATCCCTTCTTATCAACAGCGCTTTGGCATCGATGGCGCCCGGATCGACATGGGCCATGCCTTGCCCGAAGCCCTGTTGAAGAAAATCATTGACAAAGCCAGATCGATCGATCCCGACTTTGCCTTTATTGCCGAAGAGTTGAGTCCGGACCGGACCGAGTTCGCCAAGCGTCTCGGGTATAATGTGATCATCGGCAACGGCTTCTGGATGGAGCCCCGGATTTGGGAAAGGCATCTCCAGCACTTCATCGCGCAAGCGCCTCATCTCGCAATTCCGATGTTTGCGGCCGCAGAGACGCATGATTCCCCCCGGATTGCATCTCGCGAGGGCGGGAAGGTCTTAGCAAGGATGCTTGCGGTCTTGAACTTCTTCTTGCCGAATCTCGTGCCATTTATCAATTCCGGTCAGGAAGTCTATGAACTCCAGCCGATGAATACCGGCGTCGACACCAGTGCCAATGACCGCTTTGTCCTGCCAAAGGACGATCCGCAACACGGGAAACTCGCTCTTTTTGACAAATACGCGTTTCACTACCTCGCAGCTGACCGCTGGGAGCTTGCGGATCATTTGGACGGCATCAAAGCGATCCGTTTAAAATGGATCGATGCCTTGACAAATATCGATGCCTATCAACCTCTATCGATCCAAGAGGAAGGCTCTCTGGTGATCGCTTTGGGGTATTGGCAGAAAAAAACGCATCGTTGCCTGTTGATCCTTGCCAATAGCCACCCCTTCCAAGGAACGGCCGCTTCAATCTCCTTAACCCCATTGCGCCAAAAGGCCAACAATCAAAATCTCAAGGGAGAGTTGCTCTATGCGACGTATTCGTTCGGAGGGCCTTTCACCGCATTTTCGGATCATGGTGACCTAAGCGTCTATCTCGAGCCTGGAGAGGTCAAGATCATCGAATTCTAACCCAAAGAAAAAGCCAATCGCAACGATCGGCTTTTTTTGTGGATTAGGCGGATTCTTCCACCTTTCCCATCAAGGTATTGAGCAGTTTCAAGAGAATGGAACAAAGAACCACATAGACGCTGGTTTCAATCGGCATCTTCACGATTCGCAGAGGGATCCGGGTCCAAAACGGAATCCCAGGATTTATTTGCGTCACCCAGATCGGTGTCAAAATGAGCGATACCAGAATATATAACAAAGCAATGGAAAAAAGGAGTTTGGGACCGGATGGTCCGATTTTTTTAGAAAAGAACACCATAAAATTGGCCCCTAGGAGCGCCATCGCTCCGCCAATGCCAAGTCCTGAAAGGAGCGTTTTTTGGGTCAGTGTCAATGTGTCCGCGATCACTTGGTCCAAATGAAAGAAATACCAAAACGAGCCGAAGACCAGTGCTATTGACAACAAGACATTCAAACCAAAGTAAACCCATTGGTCCTTTTTAAACTTGAGATGGAAAATAAGGCCGGGAATAAGGCCATAAAGCACGGAGTTCAAGGTGAATCCCAAATGAAAGGTTTGTCCAAGTCCGGAGCCAATCAAAAAGAAGCCGAGGAGATCCTGGCTGATGCCCGCCATCAGTCCGTAAACGGGACCGTAAAGAATGCTTGTCAACATGATCGGCAGATACCCGATGCCAAATTTGATGATGGGGTCCGAGGGGGTGGGCAAGGTGATCACGATGAATTGATTCAGTAAAATGCCGATAGCGACCATGAGTCCGGTAAAGATCATTTTTTGTACTTGTGAGCGAACCATTTCTATCTCCCTTCTTTCAAAGAGAAATCGATTGGGGATAACTGATTCGCTTCCAAAAAACGATTGATGGTTGAAAAGGGCTTGGATCCAAAGAAACCACGGTTGGCGGAAAGCGGTGATGGATGCACATTTTCAATCACCAAATGGATCGGATTCGTGATCAGACTGACCTTTTTCCGAGCAGAGGCTCCCCAGAGCACAAAAACCATCGGGGTCGTTTTTTCATTCAAGCGGCAAATGATGTGGTCGGTAAAGGTCTGCCAACCAAGATCTTGATGGGAGAGCGGTTGGTTTTTTCTTACCGACAAGATCGCATTGAGTAGCAAGACTCCCTGACGTCCCCAAGCGGTCAAGTCCCCGATAGTGGGCATCGCGCAGTTGATATCGGATACGAGCTCTGTAAAGATGTTTTGGAGCGATGCGGGAATCGGGATCCCCGGCGCAACCGAAAAAGCGAGCCCCATCGCTTGGAGGGGATTATGATAGGGATCTTGTCCCAAAATCAAGACTTTGGTGGCATCAAAACTTGTCAGCCTAAGCGCATTAAAGACCTGCTTGATCGGTGGATAGCACGAATATTGTCGATATTCGGCTTTGACTCTTTCGGTCAGGGTCTTGAAATACGGTTTTTGAAATTCTTCTTGAAGCAATTCATCCCAGTCATTATTTAACATGCCGATCCTCTTTTTCAATGCTTTTTTTGATTCCGCAGTGCCTATTGGCACAACCGGGACAATGCGAAAAATCCGTTAGGTCTTGACAACCTTCGGGAATCTCTGTTTTTTGATTAAAATACTGAGAGAGGACATAGAGGGCAATGAGCGCGACAAGGAGTCCAATACCAATGGCGATTTCCATGTGAATCCCTTCTTTTTTTGTCAGTCGATTGCGTCGATCATGGCTTTGACTTCCAGTAGAATCGCTTGGGTTTTCTGATTGGCCTTCGCTAGCGACTCCGCGCTTCCTGCCACATAGACTTTCAGTTTGGGCTCGGTCCCGGAGGGACGTAGCACAAACCAAGAATCGTCTTCAAGGGTATATTTTACGACATCCGATGAAGGGTACCCCGTGGGAGACTCTTCGGAAGCTGTCTGGATGACGCCTTTCAAATAATCGGCTTTTGACTTGATGCGAATGGAGGCGACGACAGTCGGCGTATGAGCATGAAAATATGCCATGATCCGATTGATTCGCTTTTTCCCATCCAAACCAACAAGCTCGATACTTTCCAACCGTTCGCTGTGAAACCCAAATTCCTGGTAAAGATCCATCAGTTTCTGGACCAAGGTCTTTCCTTCACTCAGGTGATAGAAGTTCGCGGCTTCGGAAGCCAAGAGCATCGCCTGCAGCGCATCTTTGTCTCTCACGGCATCGTTGACGACGTAACCAAAGGATTCTTCATAGCCAAAGAGAAACTTTTTGTCAGTCCCCTCCAAGAGGCGCGCTTGTTCGCCGATGAATTTGAAGCCGGTCAAGGTACTCACGACTTCGAATCCGAAAGATCTAGCAATCTTCGCTCCGAGCTCGGAGGTCACGATCGTATTGAAGACCACTCCTTTTTTCGGCAAGAGTCCCAAGCGTTTCTTCTCACTGAGGAGATAATAGATCAAAATCGCTCCGGTCTGATTCCCTGAGAGATAATGATAATCCCCCGAATCTTTCACGACGATCCCCAAACGATCGGCATCGGGATCGGTCGCAATCAACAATTCAGCACCGATTTTGTCTCCCAACGCCCGAGCGAGTTCAAAGGCTTTCGGGTTTTCGGGATTGGGTGATGTCACCGTGGAAAAGAAGGGATCGGGAACGAGTTGACTTTCAACGGGTGTCACGTCATATCCGGTTTCTTTCAGTAACCTTTGACCCAACACGGCACTCGTGCCGTGTAAGGGTGTAAAGACAATTTTTAAGGGTTTTTGGATCTCCGGATGGAGTTGGATCGATTTCACCATTGCGAGATAGTCTGTATCGATGGTCTCATCGAGCACTTCCAAGAGCCCTTGAAGCCTCAATTCTTCGAGCGTTTTGGTCGGGATACGAAAGACATCGGTGGTTTTGTTGACGAGGGCAACGATTTCTGTTGCATATTGGGGCGTATACTG
>JAAYZB010000206.1 GCA_012515085.1 Acholeplasmataceae bacterium | reverse complement strand
TGGAGACGATGCCGCCTCTAGCCGATTGGTGGGAATCTTTCTCGGAAATTGCTGCTGCACTAGTACAAAACATCGTTCTTTTATTTGCGATGATTTTTCTTTATAGTTCGTCCAACATGACGCCAGAAGGGACCAAGCCGTTTCGTAAAGTGATCCAAGGGTTGATAATTGGGGGCTTCTCGATTCTGATCATGACATTTCCTTGGGAAACCGGAACGGGTGTAATCTTTGATACGCGAAGTGTTCTTTTGGGTATAACGGGTGTGTTTTTTGGACCGATTGCGACGATTATTGCAGCCTTGATTGCGCTATATTATCGTTTATTTGTCATTGGCGGTGCAGGAGTCATCTCTGGGGTTTTAATCATTGGTACATCATCAATTCTTGGATTATTGTTTCATAAGGGAAGACGACTATTTTCACGGTGGCCACGATTTTTCCAGTATTATCTGTTTGGTGTAGTGCTCCATATCGTGACGGTCCTGTGCTTCTTAGCCTTACCGGCAATAGATCGGCAGGATATGATTCTGCAGGTGTTTCCGATGTTTCTTGGGATATTTCCAGTAGTGACTGCTTTACTGGCAATCACCATTCATAACCAGATAGATCGACTGTCAAGCGCTGCTTTTCAACGGCGCCAGCAAGTATTGTTGCAATCATCGATTGACAGTCCAAAAGAGATGGAAATATATGCGGTGGATACCGATTTTAACTATCTCACCTATAATGATTTTCATGCAAAATGCATCCGTAAATATTACGATAAGACAATTGCCCCGGGGATGCATTTCTTTGACAACATTACGGACGATCAAATGGCACATCGAATCCGAAATAGTTTCGAAAAGGCTTTAAAAGGAGAAGTCATTTCCAAGATAGAGGAAGTTGAGACTGTTCCGGGAAAGTTTCTTGAAAACAATTATTCGCCGATTACAAACGAATCCGGAAAAATCATCGGCGTGACTGTGTTTACAAACGACGTAACTGAACGCAAAAATTACGAACAATCAATACTCTATTTAAGTTATCATGATGCGTTGACAGGCTTGAAAAACCGACGGTTCTATATTGAAGAACTTGCTCGAGTGGATCATCCGGACGCTTTGCCATTATCAATCATCATGGCAGACATTAACGGATTGAAGCTGATGAATGATGCGTTTGGTCATGATGCGGGGGATGAATTGCTTTGTATAGTGGCGTCCGAACTTAATAATTGCTTTTTGGGAAAAGCCAATGTTTCTCGAGTTGGCGGTGACGAATTTGTCATCATTTTGGAAAACACATCCAAAGGCGAAGCGACGAATTATATCGAACGTGCGAAAACTCGAATTGAAAATCACACACTCAATTCAATGAATGTGTCTGTGTCTTTTGGAGTTGAAACGAAAGTGGATAATCTGTCGATTCAAGAAGTCATCAAAATTGCTGAAGACGATATGTACAAACACAAGTTGTTTGAAACCAGTTCCTCCCGCAGTGAAGCGATCAATGCGATTTTGTCTACCTTGTTTATGAAAAACCCCCGCGAGGAACTGCATTCGGAGAGAGTCGGCGATATATGTCAACATATAGGTCAAATACTCGGGATGCGAAAAGATGAAATAAACTTGTTGAAAGTCATCAGCAATCTTCATGACATCGGGAAAATCGCTATTGATGAACAGATATTGAATAAGCCCGGGAAACTGAACGAAGAAGAATGGGCGGAAATAAAGCGTCATCCGGAGATCGGTTATCGAATTCTTTCATCTTCCAGCGAATATGCAGAAATCAGTGAAGATATCCTATCGCACCATGAACGGTGGGATGGCGATGGGTATCCTCAAGGCTTAAAAGGGAAAGACATCCCCTATCGGGCCAGAATCATCGCTATCGCCGATGCCTATGACGCCATGACTTCCGATCGACCTTATCGCAAAGCATTGTCAAAGGAAGAAGCGTTAGCGGAGATCATCCGCTGTTCTGGCACTCAGTTCGATCCGTCTATTGCACGTAAGTTTGTCGACAACTTTCAATCAGATAAATAAGCAGTCATTTCCTAAGAATTGACTGCTTATTTTTATATGCCATTAGTGATAACCAGCAGCAAACTGATCAAACCCATAAAAATCAAACCCAGTGTCGTATAGAGCTGTAAATAGGCTTTCATTTGACTGGGGAATTCCCGAATCACAAACTTAAAGGTAATCAAGCTGGCAAGCGAGGCAATGATCGATCCCATCGATCCGACATTCACTCCCTGCAATAAGTATCGCCAATACGTTTTTTCAGTGAATGTCGCTAACAAAACCGATGCCGGCACATTGCTCATGACTTGACTAAAGCCAAGGGCGGATAAATATACGGACCAAGGGCTCTTGAGAAGAACTTGGGTTTTTTCCATAAGCCAAGTCCAATTTCCCAGATTATGCGTAAGGATAAAAAAAGAAACAAATGTCAGCAAAAGCGGATAATCAACTTTTTTGAAGAGGTGAGGATAGAAAGAGATAGTTAAAAGGAAGGCACCCGCAAAGACGACCCAGGGCGGAATGATTCGGATAATCAATAACAATACCAAAATGAAGATAATCAATCCGATCGCAACACGTTTTTGGTCCACTTTCGGAGATATCATCACTGGTTTTATGAATCGATTGGGAAGAAGCGCGCAAGTGACAGCGATAATCAACACAAAAGCTGAGAGAGCAATCGGCAGTGTTGCCAGAAGAAATTCTCCAAAATCCAAATTATAAAATTGATATAAGAAAATATTTTGTGGGTCGCCCATCGGTGTCAGTGCGCTACCCATATTAGCCGCAAAAGTCATTAAGATCACAATGGTAAGGGAATAGCGTGTGTTATCCGTTTGACGCATGACAAACAAAGAAAAGGGAACCAGCGTTAATAAAACGGCATCATTGGTCAATAGCATTCCCATAAAAAACGTCGCGATGATAATCGCCAATCCCACATATCGAACTGTAAAAAAACGACTGGTGAGGAAAATGGCGATTTTCGAAAACAAATTGGCTTCTGTCATTCCCGAAACGGCGATCATGAGAGAAAACATGATCACGAGCACATTCGGATTGATTGCGTGGAATGTATCGATAGTGGGAGGAAAGAACAAAAGCGAAATCAAGGCGAAAATCATCGCGATAACGAAGACTTTGTCACGCCAAAAATAGTGAAGTGTGGCTTTCATTCTCTCATCCTTTCTCTTGGATGTCAATCGTATATTATACTCCATTTTCCCGAAACTTCAAGCGGGCTTTTTCAGAGAATTTCATTACTTTGTTACAAGTGTTTTTTGAGCGTTAATTTATATTAGCACTCAACACTTGACATTGCTAAATCACTTAGGTACAATATGTTTAGCATTCAGATGATCAGAGTGCTAAAAGGGGTGAAAAGATGTTGACGGAACGTCAAGAAATGATTCTCCGATTGATCGTTGATGGCTATGTCAAAACCGCTGAACCAGTGGGATCGAAAAGCCTGGCCGGTCAACTGAAGGTCTCTTCAGCAACGATTCGAAACGAGATGAGTATTCTTGAAGAATTGGGCTTTCTGGAAAAAACCCATACTTCAAGCGGAAGAATCCCCTCGGAAAAAGGATATCGTTATTATATCGAAACCATTATCAAGAACTTAGATGATGAAACCAATGGGTTCTTTGAATTTGAAAAGTTGTTTGAAAACAAGGAAATTCAACGCGACGAGTTGATCAAAGAAGCAATCAATTTGTTGAGTCAAGCCACCAATTGCACAGCGATCTCCTTAGGCCCGAACGCGTATCACTCAAAAGTTAAGAAAGTCCAAATGGTTCCCTTAAATGATACACAAGCGCTCATCATCGTCATTACCAACTTCGGGTATGTTGAGTCCAAACAAATCACGATTCAAGAAGAAATGGATATGGTGGAGCTTGCGAAAGTGATCGAGCTATTGAATGAGTTGCTTATGGATACACCGATTTCAAAAGTATCGGAAAAACTTCATTATGAAATCCAGCACAGCCACATCAAGGAATTGATGAAATATCGAGAGACGATCGTGGATTCCTTTATCGAGGCTTTCTCGAAGTTTGCCCAAACGCGGTATTATCTCACTGGGCAATCCAATATGCTTTACCAGCCGGAATTCAATGATATCCGGAAGCTGAGAGAGTTTATTCACACCATTGAGAATAACGAAATCTTTAAAATTATCGAAACAAATGCCGATGGCATTTCTGTAAAAATCGGAACTGAGAATAAAGTGACAGCCATGCATGACTGTACGGTAGTCAGTTCCAGTTATGATACGGGGAGTGGCGAAAAAGGAAGCATTTCCATCGTCGGTCCCACGCGTATGGATTACCGGAAAGTAATCCCCTTAATCAAATACATCGCTGACCATATCAGCAAACTCTATGAGGAGGAATGACCCGAATGATGGAAAATGAAAAAGACCTGAAGAAAAGCCAACTAGATGATTCAGCCGATGAACCTGTGGAACATAAGGAAAAAAAGGCGGATCACTCCCCAAAAAAGGAAAAGAAAAAAGCATCGATTGAAGACAAATTAGATTTACTTGAAGAAGAATTAAAATCGATTAAAGACAAGTATCTCCGGACCTTAGCCGAAATGGAAAATCTTCAACGGCGGACCAGCGAAGAAATTCGGAAGGAACGAAAATACGCATCCATGACGATTGTGGATAAATTAATTGATCATTTTGAAGTGTTTGATCAGGCGCTGGCGATCGAAACGGATGATGCTAATTTCAAGAACTTCTTGACAGGATTCAAAATGATCAAAGAGATGATGTTTCAATCGCTTCAATCGGAAGGTGTTGAGCAATTAGTGACACCGATCGGTAAGGAATTTGATCCAACGTTAGAACATGCCTTCGACACCCGATACGATGAAACAAAACCAGAACACACTATTTTAGAAGTGGTCAAAAAAGGATATAAGTTCAAAGACCGGCTGCTACGTCCGACACTGGTAGTGATCAATATCAAGCCGGAATCGGATAAAAATAGTAATAATCAAAACCAAAGCGATCCGAATGTCGCTTGATGAAAGAGAGGATGAAAAAATGAAAATAATAGGTATTGACCTTGGCACGACCAACTCTTGTGTCGCTGTTATGGAAGGAAAAGAAGCAAAAGTAATTCCCAATCTGGATGGAAACCGAACCACACCATCTGTTGTCGCATTTAAAGATGACGAGATTCAAGTAGGTGAAGTGGCAAAACGTCAGGTCATCACAAACCCGAATACCGTGTACTCGATTAAACGGAAAATGGGTAGCAATCAAAAGGTTTTTGTCAATAACAAGAATTATACACCGCAGGAAATTTCCGCAATGATTTTAAGAAACCTTAAGGAATCGGCGGAAGCTTATCTCGGTGAAAAAGTAACCGAAGCCGTCATTACTGTTCCGGCTTACTTCAACGACGCTCAGCGCCAAGCTACCAAAGACGCTGGTAAAATTGCCGGTTTGGAAGTAAAGCGGATCATCAACGAACCAACGGCCGCCGCATTGGCATTTGGAATAGATAAAAAAACGAAAGAACAAACTGTGCTAGTCTACGACTTAGGCGGCGGAACATTCGACGTATCGATTTTGGAACTCTCCGAGGGCACGTTTGAAGTCATATCCACAAGTGGGGACAACCATTTGGGTGGCGATGACTTTGATCAACGGATCGTGGAATGGCTGACGGAGGAATTCCGGAAAGAAACCGGCGTGGATCTATCAAAAGATAAAATGGCGCTACAACGCTTGCGGGATGCCGGAGAAAAGGCAAAAAAAGAATTGAGTTCCATCACTCAAGCCCAGATTTCGTTACCGTTTATTTCGATGACCGCATCGGGCCCTGTGCATATGGAAAAATCCTTGACGCGGGCAAAGTTCAATGAATTGACGCATGATTTGGTCGAACGGACCATCGAACCGGTTCGCCGGGCGTTGGCTGATGCCAAAATGACGGCGAAAGATATCGATCAAGTGCTGTTGGTCGGTGGGTCCACCCGGACATTAGCGGTTCAAGATACGGTTAAAAATATTTTGGGAAAAGAACCCAATCGCTCCATCAATCCGGATGAAGTTGTCGCCATGGGCGCTGCTATCCAAGCGGGTGTTCTCCAAGGTGATGTCAAAGACGTGTTGCTTCTAGACGTGACACCTCTGTCACTTGGAATTGAAACCCTTGGAGGTGTGTTCACCAAATTGATCGAAAGAAATACGACCATTCCGTCGTCCAAAGCGCAAATATTTTCAACTGCCGCCGACAATCAACCGACTGTCGACATCCATGTTCTTCAAGGAGAGCGATCGATGGCGAAAGACAATAAAACCTTAGGACATTTCCAACTTACGGATATTCCTCCAGCACCTCGAGGCATCCCGCAAATCGAAGTTAAATTCGATATCGACGCAAATGGAATCGTGAATGTGTCAGCGAAAAATGTCGCGACTGGAAAAGCAAATTCGATCACAATCAAGAGCGGATCTGCCATGTCGGAAGAAGAAATCGATCGGTTAGTTCGCGAAGCAGAAGAAAATGCAGAAACGGACAAGAGAAAACGAGAAGAAGCGGATTTGAGAAATGAAGCGGATCAGATGATCTTTATGACAAATAAAGCCATCAAGGATTTGGGAGATAAAGTGCAGGATTCGGAGAAGAAAGACGCCGAAGATAAAATCAATGCTTTGGAGAAAGCGTTGAAGGGTGATGATCTCGATGAGATCAAACGACTCAAAGATGATTTGGAAAAGACAGCTCAGTCATTGTCAGAGCGTGTGTATAAAGAACAAAATCAAAGCAATCAAGGCGATGGTGCCTCAAAGAAGGATGATTCTTCTGACAAATCGGACTCGGACGAGGAAGTTTTTGACGCCGATTATAAGGAAGTTTAACCGATTCACACAAAAAGCAGGCAACTGCTTTTTGTCCAATTAGCGAGGAGAACTGATGGAAAAACGGGATTATTATGACGTGTTGGGCGTTGGCAAAAACGCCACGGATGATGAAATCAAAAAAGCCTATCGCCAACTAGCAAAAAAATATCATCCGGATGTATCAAAGGAAAAAGATGCGGAAGCAAAATTCAAAGAAGTCCAAGAAGCCTATGACATGTTGAGCGATGAAACTAAACGGGCTCAATATGACCAATTTGGCCATCAAGCAGCCAACGGCAATTTTGGTGGCGGCGGGTTTTCCGGTGGCTTCGATGGCTTTGATTTTGGTGATATTTTTTCGGCTTTTTTCGGTGGGCAATCCCGTTCGTCACAAGGAACACGGAATCGTCCAAGAAAAGGCTCGGATATTCAACGGCGCATGACAATCACTTTCGAAGAGTCGATCTTCGGAAAACGTGAAAAAATCAAAGTTCCGATTTATGAGGAATGTCACGTATGCCACGGAACCGGAGCGGCATCTTCTAAAGATATTCAGACTTGTTCAAGATGCCATGGAAGTGGCTCGGTCATTATGGAAACACAGACCCTCTTTGGCCGGTCACAGACAAGAACGACTTGTCCCGTTTGTGGTGGAAGCGGAAAAGAAATCAAGGTCAAATGTTCGAACTGCTCCGGCGAAGGCGTGGAACGAGTTACCAAGGAAGTTGAAATCAAGGTGCCGGAAGGGATTGAAACCGGGCAACAGATCCGTTTGGAAGGCTTTGGCAACAAAGGCATGAATGGTGGCCCGAGCGGTGACTTGTATATTGTATTTGAAGTCAAACCGTCGAATAGTTTCATCCGAGAAGGCGATGATATCGTCATTACTGTTCCAATTACCTTTGCCCAAGCCGCGCTGGGTGCGGAAATCGAAGTGCCGACCGTGTATGGGAAGGTGCTTCTGAAGATTCCGCCAGGGACTCAAAGCAACGCCAAATTTCGAGTTCGTGGCAAAGGAGCTCCCAATGTTCGCACCAAAGTCACCGGCGATCAACATGTGATCATTACGGTTGAAACGCCAACGCGCTTGACACCCGAACAAAAACGATTATTTGAACAACTGGCAAAAATTGAAGACAATCCTGCTTCAAAGACAATGTGGGATCGATTCAAAAGCAACTTTAGCCGCAAATAATAAAAAAAACCGAAAAGCGAGTGTTCCTTCTTCAAGAATTTCTCGAAGGATATCCCCCTTTCGGTTTTTTTATTGTTGAATTATTCTTTTTCAAACAGCCCAAAAGCACTCCGAACATCTTGAACGAAGATAATGCCTTTTCCCGGGTCATCAATATGGAGTTCTTCGCGGATGTTTTGACATATCCCCTCGACCAGATTGCATTTGGCGAGAATCAAAACCAACTCTTTTTCTGGCTCGATTGCCATTTGGAAGATTTTTTCAGTTTCATGAATGCCCGATCCTCGGGCATTGATGACCGTTCCACCGGAAGCACCGCCCTTGGCGGCTGCTTCGATGACCCATTCCGCTTTTCCTTTGTCCACGATGGTATAGATGGCTTGATAATTGCTCATGTTGGGGTTCCTCCCTTCCGGATTATCGGATACACTTCGACAGCCGATCACCGCATTGATAGGTAAGGTGAAAATGATTCCGTGATTTGGTTTTTTTATTTGCATCGCTTGGACTATTTGTTCTATTGCATAATCACCTCGCGACCCATCGGTGACCATGAGAACGATTTCCTTGTGTGGATTGTTGAGCATGAGATAGGAAAGAATTCCTTTTGAAGATGTGCCGTGTCCCAAGAAAACGGTTGCGCCAGGAACGCCAAACTCTTTTGCAAAATGGATGACCTGTTTTGCCTTCCCTTGAGCGACGATCGCCACACAAAGAATCAAATTATTTCCCGTTTGAAACATCGTCGATCACCTTCTTTCTGGCTTTGATTTTATAGAGGATACCCAGACCTTGGATCATGATGATCGGGGTCATGGCAATCAAGGCAATCATACCAAATGCATCTCCAAGGGGCAATTGAGTGCCCGAATGAGTTGCAATTCCTTGCGAAAACGCAAAGATGAATGTTGCGGAGATCGGACCGGATGCAACACCGCCGGCATCAAAGGCCATTCCGATAAACATTTTGGGAGTAACAAACATCATTCCGATTGCGAGAAGATAGCCTGGCAATAAAAGATACCATAATTCGAATGATTCCACGCGAGTGCGAATGATGTTGAATACCAACGCAGAGCCCACACCGAGGGCAAGGGAGATCACAACCAATTTTTTGGATACATAACCAGCGGTGACTTCATTGACTTGTTCAGTAAGAACATAGACCGCCGGCTCAGCCAAAATGGCAAAGACTCCCAGGAGAAAACCAATCACGAGTAAAATCATGATCGGGCTCTGAGCCAAGCTTTCACCGAGATAGAGTCCCAAATCAAGAAAACCAGAGTAGACGCCAAATAAAAAGAGCGTCAGGCCGATGTATGTGTAAATGAAACCAAGTATATAGCGACGAAATACTCGTCGTTTGAGTTTGAAGATGAAGAGGTTTCCCAATATTCCCAGTCCAAAGACCGGAGCTAAAGCGATAAAGGATTCCCAAGCAACATCGAGAAAGCCATGTGAAGCAGGCGCTTCCAAATCAATCAATCCATTGACGGATGGTCGGAGAATGGCAACGAGAACAAATACACTGATGATCGCACCCGCTGATGCAAGCCCAATGAGACCAAAACTATCTTTTTCAGCGCTTTTACCATAACGCTGCATGGCGGATACCCCTACTGCCAGTGCAAGGACAAACGGTACTGTCATCGCTCCGGTCGTGGCACCCGAAATATCGAAAGCGATGGCTAAATAATCTTTGGGAGTGAAAATAGCAAATATAAGGATAACGAGATAAGATCCCAAGAATACGTAGATTAGCGGGATCTTGAAAAAAATTCGCAACAAGCCTATTGCTACAAACAAGCCTATGAAAGCAGCAACGGATATGACCATTGCTGCTGTGGGAATTTTACCTAAAGTCAACTCATCGATGCGTTTGGCAACAATCAAAAGATCCGGTTCGGCAATGGTAATGAGAATCCCCAGTACCAATCCTCCGATCGCAATGATCCAGATTTTTTTCGATTTGGCGATTGTTTTTCCAAACATTTGTCCAATCGGAGTGACTCCCACATCAATACCAATGAGAAACACCGAGAGGCCAACAAATATCAAGAAAGCCCCCAGATAAAACCTTCCCAATTGGGCGGACGATAAGGGCAGATATAAAAAATGAATGAAAGTCACAACCAAAACAACCGGCAAAACCGACAAAAAAACTTCTTTGAATTTTCCCAGTAAATCACGCATCGTTTTCCTCCGTCATTTCGTACCTATTCTATCACGAAGCGGAACATATTTGTTCGAATGCGAAAAAAATCGGTGGTTATTTCCAACTGTTAGTCAAGACTTCCACTTTGACACCGTGCTCTCCTAAATAAGAGAGATAGGTCTGTTCGAGACTGGATTCCTGAAAATAACGGCTAAACACCATAGTGGTTTGATTGTTAAAGGTATTCAGAGCAATCCCCGGTTTATACGAAGATGCCAAATTAAATTCGAAAGACTCGATGGCATCAGCCATCGTTTTAGGGAGAGTGATTTCACCGAAATTTGAGATGGAAGAACTGATCGGAGAATTTCCAATCAGTGTATATCCGATTTTGAACAGCGGTTTCTTGATGAACAAAGGCAATATTCTAATTAAAAAATTGTTTTCAAAAGCCATGTTGGAATTCAAACGATTTAAGAGCGATTGTTTGTTCAATCCGCTTTCAAACTGAGGTTTGAGTGTTTCCAAGATGGCAGCTAAAGAAATCGGATCGTCCTTATATTGAGTAGTACTATTGAAATACAAAGAAAAATTACGCACAGTGATAGCTGGAAAATATCGTCGAAGATTAACGGGAACACTGATGGTGAGAGGACGCTTCCGGAGTTGGTTTGGATCTCCATTTTTTTGGAGTGAATAGTGATAGAGCCCTACCAAAAAGCGTGTTACCGATGCACCGTGTTTTTGGGCTAGATCCTGTAGTGCCACTGTATCGATATGCGCGATTGTTATATGAATCCCCCGATGTTTATATCGCTTTCCGGGGACGCGATACGCTTTATGAATTGGGAATTTTTGAATTTTGTCGCGAGTATTGTTCAGTTTATAACAATCGACGAACTCGTCTGGATCAGGTGCTTGATCAATCATCATAACGGATCCATCGTTTTGTTGGGGGCGACCAATTTTTTCCAAATAACGAAATATGACAGCTTTTAAAAGCATAAACGAGCCATAACCGTCTGACAGCGCATGGAAGACTTCTAAGCTGATGCGGTTCTGATAATAGTAAAATGTAAAGAGAAAGCCGTTGTTAGTATATGTATTGATACTTTGACAAATAAAGGGGGATTCGGGATAGACAACGGGGTTTTTATCGTTGGATTCGAAATAATACCAAAAAAAACCACGACGAAGTTTGACAAAAAATGAAGGGAACCGATCGCGGCACTCTAAAACAGCGCTTTGAAGCGCGCGAGGGTCCACTGGGTCTTTCATGATAACTCCCATGCGGTAAATACTGGAATTTTTTACGCTGACAATGACAGGGTAGATTTTTGCCGCGTTGTCTAAGCGGAACCATTGATGAGCTTTGTTGGATAGACGGGACATTCTTTTCATTTCCTTTAGAGAACTATCAAAGAAAATTATAGCGGAAATAAGCGCTAAAGTAAAGAGAAAACACTGACAGTGACTTGATACGTTTTTTAAAAAATGCGAAAAGAAGCAAAAAAAACTTGCTTGCCGGATATGTAACCTGTTATAATATAACCAGATTATGCATAATCAGAATATATATAATGCGATTATATATAATCAGGTTATATATAAAAAGGAGGTGAGATAATGACGAATTCCGGCGAGTATGTCCGCGGTTTCACCGACTATATCATCTTGTCGATTCTAGCCAAGTTTGACAGTTATGGTTATGAAATGAGCAAGATTATCGAACAAGTCAGCGATGAACACTTCCAATTAACGGAGGCAACGCTGTATTTTGCTTTGAAACGATTGTTGGAAGATGGGAAAATTTCTTCTTATAAGGAAAAAAACAAAAAAGGGATGAGCCGGCGTTATTATCAAATCACTTCCGAGGGCAAACAGGCCTTGCATGATTTCCGCAAGGATTGGATTCAGATCGAAAACACCTTGGCGAATCTGGTCGGCGGCACATTCGAATACTTACGAGAGGAATAAGGGGAGAAAGCCTATGGAATTGTTCGAAATTATCCCGACCAACTTCTTCAACCTGCTATCGGGAAAAAATCAAAATCTATATGTGAACGCTTTGTTTGAAGTCTTCAAGGCTTACGAGCAAGGGTCGATTCTGGGGATGGACAAGCAAGTAGCTCAACAAGTTGTGATCGACTACTTGGAAATGCATCCGCATTCCGAAGTGGATGATATCGACGTAGAAGCCACAAATCGCGATAAAGCAAATCAAATACTCCGGCGATTTGAAGAGTGCGAATGGGTGGATATTGACGTGAACAACGATTACGTCGAAGTGCTCAATTTCCGTGATTATGCCATCACGATCATTGAAGCACTACGCTCAGTCACTCAAGATAATTTATATGGATACGATGATGAAAATCATGAGTTCCGCGGGTACATTTTCACCGCTTATTCGCTTCTGATGAATGAGCACGTTGAATACGCGATGGTCATCGATCAAGTATATAAAAATACTATTGCGTTTGTTCGCGAGATCCGTAAATTGGATTCAAGATTGAAATTTTATATCCGATCGATAATTGAAAATTCGGAAATTCGCGATCTCATACATTTGTTGGTCAATTATAAGGTCGAGTTGGTTGATCAGGCTTATTATCGACTGAAGACATCGGATAATGTCCATAAATATAAACTGGAAATCATTAAACGGTTGGAGCTGTACCAACAAAATCCAGTGATCATGGAGACCATTGCCCGAGAATATTTATTAAAAGCAAACAATAATTATGAACTAGCCAAAGTCAAAGCAAACAAAAAACTGGATGATATGATCGATATCTATAATTCGCTCGACTGGATTATTAGCGAAATTGATAATAAAAATAAAATATATGTCAATACCACGATTGCCAAAATCAAATTCTTACTCAACGATGATGAAAACATCATCGGGAAATTGAATCGAATCTTGAAATTTGTCGCGAACAAAGTGAAGAGCAAGAAAACAGAACAAGCGCTGAAACAAATTCAACCCTTATTCTTGTTCCAACAAAACAATCAGATTGCCAATTCGTCCATCTATACGCCAAGAGGCGCATATATCCGCAGTAAAGAGCAGTTCTTGGCTGCAAATGAGGATACACCGTCCAATCGGCTTCAGGAAGAGTTCTATAAGGAGTTTGAGTCAAACTATAGTACCGATGTCATCAAAAAGTATTTGATGGAGTATTTTAAAACACGATCATCAATCAAAGCGTCGGAGATACTTCGATCGGATATGAGCGATGAAGCGATCATGAGGCTATTATATATTTTGATTTATGCAGGAGACGAACTCGACTACTCAATTATTCCACTCAGGACAGACATTGAACATCATAAATTCCGACTTGCCGATTTCGAAATCATTAGGGGGTATGACTTATGATCTTGGAGAATTTTGAAAATTTATCACAAGGACAAAAACAACTGTTCAGCGATACTAGCAATAAGCTATTGGCAACCGGGTTTTTGGCGAGAGATAAACGAGACAACAAAGAACAATATTATTTCTTACTTAGTTTCAAGCAATATTTTGATGAATATTTTGCGGTCATCAATTATGATATTGTTCTCGATCGTGAGCAAGGAGCCATTCAATTATTGAGTCGGGAAAATCGAAACCTCTTGCGCCTTAAACGTGATGAATCGATCGTACTCCTGATTTTGAGAATCCTATATCATCAGCACCTCGTCGAAACATCCATCAATGACAATGTGGTGATCCGCGTTGATGAGATTCATCAGAAATATGACGCTTTAGAAATCAAAAAGAGAAAAATTAACAAAACGGATTTGGTCGCGATTCTTCGATTGTATCGAAAATACAATCTGATCGAACCGATGGGAGACATCACCCAAAGCAATACTAAAGTCATCATCTATCCCACGATTTTGATGGCCATCAATACGCATCAAATCAATGACATCTATGATTTGATCGGTAAGATAACCGGTAATGAAGGAGGTATATCCGATGAAGAAACTGACCAAAGTTCGACTGATTAACTGGCATTACTTTGCAAATGAGACGATTTATATAAAAAACAACACATTGATTACCGGACAGAATGCGACAGGGAAATCGACTATTGTCGATGCGATCGCTTTCGTGATCACCGCAGGAGATCAAATATTCAATTTAGCGGCCAACGAAAAGAGCAAGCGGGATTTAAGAGGATATGTCAAGTGCAAACTGGGGATTGACAATCAAGAATATTTACGTGAGGGCGATGTCACCGGACATGTTTCACTTGAATTTTATGACGAGTCGAAAGACCTGTTTTTCACGGTGGGCGCTATCATCGATGCTTTTGGCGAAGTGCTGCCACCCAAAGTGCTCTTTTATGAGTTAGAAGGTCGAATTACAGAAACACTTTTTATTGATGAAGAAGGTCGAATCCGCACAACGTTGATGTTTAAAAAAGCAAAATTGGCGGACAAGGTGTATCCAACTCGACGCGAAGCAAAACTAGCCTATCGTTCGAAATTTGGCTCCATAAACGAGACCTATTTCTCATTGTTGCCAAAAGCACTTGCCTTCAAGCCCATTGCGGATGTCAAAGACTTCATCTATCATTACTTATTAGAAGAAAAAACGCTGGACGTGGCATCCATTCGCGAGTCGATTCAATCTTACCGTGATCTTGAGGCAACGCTCAAAATCATAAAACTAAAAATTGGAAGCCTTCAGGAAATCAAGGATCTGTACGATGATATCAAGAAAAATCAAGATCGCAAAACGTTCTATGAATATTTTTTGAAATTGATCGAAGTAGAAACCGCCAAAGAGGAAATCCGCAAAAAGAATCGTCAGCTGGATAAGATTTCCATTGGCAAGGAGAAAAACCAAAAACTACTGGTTGATATCGATCACCAACTTGATCTATTAGATGAAAGAAGCAAGGAAATATATGCGTTATTACAAAGCGACGATACGTTTAAAGCGGGTGAGATTTATGATAAGGAAATCATAAGCCTGAATCAGACGATCGATCAGCAAGAAGAAATACGAAGGTATTATAACCGTCGGCTTGAAAAATTCAAACCAATCGTGGCTGAGTTGAAAACCGAAACTAAAAAGCCGATCTATGACGAATTGGCCAAAGTGGAATTAAACAATATAGAACCCGACAAGTTTGATAAGATTAAGTTATCCTTGATCGATATCGACAAGCGTCTTCAGCAAACCCTGGAAGAAAATCAAAAAGAACTGGGGAAAGTGGAAGAGGAGCGCAACCGACTGGTTATCGAGATCAATGAAGTGTACCAAACACTTAAAGAACTGGAGAATCATCAACTTCGATACAATCCGATGATTCGAAAACTGCAAAGCGCTATCGAAGAAAGCTTGAAAAATCGATACGGGGCGGATATTAGCGTCCATATATTAGGCGAATTGCTTGAAGTGACTGATCGAAATTGGCACAACACAGTTGAAGATTATTTGGGACAACAACGTTTCAATCTGATTGTCGAACCACGGTACTTTGATGAGGCGTTGCAAGTATACAATAAGATCAAAGACAATTTTAACATCTACGGAATTGGGCTGGTCAACACCAAGAAAATCATGCATTTCACCAAATCACAAGAACAATCGTTAGCGAGGATCATCCAGACTGACAACGTGGATGCGGAGCACTATATCAACATGCTGGTGGGGAATCTGATCATGGTCGATGAAGTGACCGATCTAGAAAAATTTCCCCAGGCGATCACACAGTCAGGGATGGTCTATCGTTCTTTCACGGTGAGAAGCCTCAACAAAAACACAGAAAAACCATTCATCGGCAAACGAGCTTATGAAGAACAGTTAGACAAATGGCGGAAACAAGCGAAACAAGATAAAGATCAATATCAACTGCTCTCAAATCGGATTCAAGCACTCCAAGAAGAAAACAGCGCGATTGCCAGTCTTGGAATCATGTCTCTTGTCGGTATGTTGCAATCCTCAATTGAGTTGCCAAGCTTAAAAGAAAAACGCAAGTCGCTGGTTCTTAAGAAACAGAACATGCCGAAAGAAAACTTGAACCAGATTCGCTTGGAATACGAAAATATCAAAGAGGAAATTCGGGGATATCAAGCAAATCGTCGGAAGCTCTATGAAGAGAACGGGAAATTACAAGCGGATCACTTGCGATATCAAGAGGACATCCTCACGCTGGAACAACGTATATCCAGCTTGAATGACGACTTGGTAAAACAGGGTCAAGATAATCTCACAATGGAAAAAGACGCCCGCGAGTTATTCCGTCAGGAAATCGCCAATGCCAGCGATCAGAAAAAAGTTCAGGAGGAATATTTCAGTCGCATTCAAACCGAACTGGAAAACCTAGCAAGTCTTGAGGACGCTTTGAAATCAAAGCAATTCAAATTTACAAACACGTATAATTTATCGTATCAATATGGTTTGGAATATGTTGATCTGTATCTGAATGAGTTGAACAAATTAGTAAAATCGGAATTGGTGAAATACGAAGCGAGAGTACGTGAAGCGCGCGAAGCAGCGGAGAAATTGTTCAAAGAAGACTTTATGGCTAAGCTACGTAACTATATCGTGACAGCACAAGAAGAAATCAAAAAGATCAATGATACGTTGTCCACGATTCATTTTGGTGATGATACTTATGAATTCATCTTTCCGAAGAGTCATGAATATGGAGATTATTATGATATGGTACTTTCGGATGAGTCCATGAAGAGCGGTTCCGAAATCTTCAATGTTGAATTTGAGATGAAATACCAAAGACAGTTAGAAGAATTATTTATCAATCTGGCGAGCGAAGGATTGAATGACCAAGGCTCGATGAATAAGTTCACCGATTATCGAACTTATATGGATTACGATATTAAGATCAAAAATGCCCAAGGAGATGTCATCCTTTACTCCAAGGTTTTCAAAGAGAAGTCCGGAGGAGAAACCCAAGTACCCTTCTATGTGGCAACCTTGGCTTCCTTTGTCCGCGTCTTCCAACAAGCCCAAAGAGGTGTCATGCATGATGCCATCGGATTGATCTTGTTTGACGAAGTATTCGATAAAATGGATACTTCACGAATCAAGTCGATGATGGAGTTTATCCAGTGCTTGCCAGTGCAGATCGTTTTGGCAACCCCTCCACAAAAAATGGAAGTCTTGAGTAAGTATACCGATACGACCGTTGTAACCTTACGAGAAGGCAAAGCGGCTCGGGCATATGAAGTAGTGCAAAAAGACTAAGGTGCTTTAAAAATAACCGATTTGATCGGTTATTTTTTTTGCATCGTGAAAGAAAATATGATATGATGATTTCATGTTTTATGGCAGACGAGAGATGGTGTTCGAATGAAAGTCGCCTTGACAACACTTGGATGTAAAGTGAATACCTATGAAACAGAAGCCATTTGGGAGCAGTTGAAGATGAAAGGATTTACGCGGGTGGACTTTAACGAGCTTGCGGATCTTTATGTCATCAACACTTGTATGGTCACCAATACCGGAGAAGCGAAATCCAGACAAATGATCCGTCATCCGCTCAAACTCAATCCGAATGCTATTTTGGTTGTGATGGGGTGTCTGGCAGAATTGAATCCCGACAGCATTGCCGTAATCGAACAGGTAAAAGTGATGGTCGGCACCAAAGATCGCGAACGCATTCCGGATCTGTTGGATGAATATTTGAAAACCGGAGTCAAACAACTATTAGTCACTCCCTTAGAGAAGAATGAACCATATGACCTGTTAAAAGTAACAGACTTTTCGCATCAACATCGAGCGTTTCTAAAAATCGAAGACGGGTGTGATAATTTTTGTTCTTATTGCATCATTCCGTATGCCCGAGGACGAGTTCGCTCAAAACCGAAAGCGCGAGTGCTGGAAGAAGCCAAGGAATTGGGGATGCAGCACGCTGAGATTATTTTAACGGGAATTCATACAGGTGGATATGGGGCGGATTTACCAAACTATAAATTTGCGGATTTGTTGGAAGATCTCGGGCGAATTCAGGAAATAAACCGGATACGAATATCTTCCATCGAAATCAATGAATTGACAGAAAGAGTCATCGATATCATCGCTTCCAGCGAACAGATTTGTCACCATTTGCATGTTCCCCTTCAAAGCGGATCAGATTGGGTCTTAAGGCAAATGAACCGAAAGTATAACACGATTGAATACCGGGAAAAAATCAGACAATTACGTGAGCAAATACCTAACTTGGCAATTACGACCGATGTCATTGTGGGTTTTCCAGGAGAAACCGATCAAGCGTTTGAAGAAACCTGTCATTTTGTCGAGGAAATTGGGTTTTCCGAACTGCACGTATTTCCCTTTTCTCCCCGAAAAGGGACGATTGCCGCATCGTTACCAGCAGAAGTCCCTGGCGACATAAAAAAAAGACGGGTTGCGAGGCTCATTGCGATTGGTAAAAGACTAGCCAAAAGATCGATTCAAAAGCAAATTGGGTCCATTTTGAGAGTCATCCCTGAACGACAGCGATTGGGCCGATTACAAGGTCATAGCCGTAACTACATTCAAGTAGCCTTTTTGGGAAACGCGGAGTGGATCGGTAAAGAGGTTCGTGTGCGTTTGATTTCCGAAAATTATCCGTTGAGTTTCGGAGAAATGCTTCCAGAATAAAAATCACTCCTTGAAAACAAAGAGTGATTTTTTGATTTTTATGCTTTTTTTGAGGCCTTTTGACTTTTTTTCAGTTTGGTGGATTGAACCCGTTCTTGCGCTTTTAGTTCTTTTTTCGACAATTTTTTGGGTTTTTGTTTCCGTTTGATATGTTTGGCACTTTTCACGATGTCATAAGAGAGGATTAATCCGTTATCGTGATTGGTCATCCGGTAAGGTACTCCTTCATGAATATGGAGCGGAAGTTCATACAAATAGCCAATTAGGGGCGTAAGCATCTGGTATTTATTGACAGACTTGATGAATCCCCGCATCTTTTTTGACTTGTCCCAGCGGAAAATGACTTTGTCCAATTCATTCAAAAACAAGATTACCAATTGCCCTTTTTTCTTGTCTGAACTGATGAAACTTTTTAGAAATGCGAGTTCAGGAAGATTTTTAGTGTAGTAATCAAAATACTTTCTAACTAATCGCTTACCCTTGCCTTTGAGCGACTTGTACATGTTTCGCTCATCTTTCATCTGCGAGTTGATCAATACTTCATTCAGCAGGTTACCGTTATATTTTTTAGTGATCATTCGGTCCATTTTTTTGTAAAAACGTTTATACCGGGCGGCATATTTTCCTTTATTGATCATGATTGCTAAAAAAATCATCAAGGCAATAAAACCCACTGCCAAAATAATGATCAATGTCCAGTTGAGTTCGCCGATATTAACAAGGAAAACCATCACTTCTCACCTCATTTGTCGTTCATGCTAATCTTAACATATTGTGGCGTTTATTCAAATCGATTTCAGAAAAAAATCGTTTACTTTCTCAGGTTAATTGTGTATAATATCACTAGCAAGCAGAAAAGGGGTGAAAGCAAATGGCGAAAACAGTCGTAAGAGAAAACGAAAGCATCGAAGATGCATTGCGTCGTTTTAAACGTGACGTTTCTCGCGCTGGGACGTTAGCTGAAGCCCGTAAGAGAGAATACTATTTAAAGCCGAGCGTTTCAAAAAAATTGAAACAACGTCAAAACCAAACACGCAAAGGTTAATCGCTGGCACTTCACTCGATGAAGTGCTTTTTTTACCGCCGATAATGGCATAAAAGGCGATCTATGGTATAATGATTTTGAGGTGATGACATACCGATGGTTGATCTTGTCAAATTGGATCTTGAATTCAGTGGTGTATCCGAAATGGTCACGCTCTTTGGCGTAAATGAAAAATACGTCAAGATATTATCTAACCTTTATGGAATTGAAATTTTCGCAAACCAGCAAGAGATTCTGCTCGACACAAGCGATCCGCTCTTGATCAGCTCAATCAAGCGTATGTTCCAAATCCTGATTCGGCTACTAAGACGGAACGTTGGATTTAACGAACGCGATCTCATTTATATTCATCATATCTTGCCAAAGACTGCGGATGAAGATATTTTGGATTTGTTTTTAGGGCGGAAAGAAATCATCAAAACACTTCATGGGAAACCAATTTATCCAAAAACATTCAACCAAGCGTTATATTTGGATGCTATCGAAAAACACACATTGACGTTTGGAATTGGCCCCGCAGGTACCGGAAAAACCTATCTGGCTGTGTTGGTCGCATTGAGAAAGCTGAAAGAAGGGGCAATTAAACGTCTGGTCCTTACCCGCCCAGCTGTCGAAGCAGGAGAAAACTTGGGCTTTCTTCCCGGCGATCTCAAAGATAAAGTGGATCCCTATCTCCGGCCACTCTATGATGCGATGTATGAAATCTTAGGCGTCCGCCAGACCGAGGAGACCATTGAAAAAGGAATCATTGAAATCGCTCCACTCGCTTATATGCGGGGACGAACACTGGAAAATGCGTTTGTCATTCTTGATGAAGCGCAAAACACAACGATCAATCAGATGAAATTGTTTCTCACCCGTCTTGGATTTGGCTCGAAAATGGTGGTGACCGGAGATATTACTCAAAGCGATCTTCCGCAAAAAGTTTTATCTGGATTAGTCAAGGCTTCTCAAATTTTGACGAATGTTGAAGACATCCATATTCTCTTTTTTGAAAACATTGATGTGGTTCGTCACCCATTAGTGCAGACGATCATTCAGAGGTTTGAAGATGCCAAAGATTAACATTCATTACCAAACAGAAGTTGACGTTACTTTGGGGAAAACGATTCGTAAAGCCTTAAGGACCGCATTTATGCTTACGAAGCCAAAATCGAAAAGGATCATCAACATCATCCTACTCACCGATGAAGCAATTCGAGACTTGAATGCTACATACCGCCACGTCGATCGACCTACGGATGTTCTTAGCTTCCCCAACACGGATTTAAACCCAGAGCTTGGCGATGTCTTTATCAGCATTGATAGAGCCAAGGAACAAGCTAAGACCTATCAGCATTCCCTTGAACGCGAATTGGCTTTTCTGGCTGTTCATGGATTCTTACATTGTCTGGGATATGATCACATAGATGTCGCAGAAGAAAAAGCAATGTTGTTACGTCAAGAAGAAATTCTTAACAAAGCGAAATTCACGAGGTAAACAGGATGAAAAAAATAATTAAGTTAGCTCAAGATAATTTAAAAAACTCTTATTCGCCGTATTCCAATTTTCCGGTATCAGCGGTGCTGGAGTTGAACGACGGTCGCATGATCCCCGGAGTCAACATTGAAAACGCAGCTTTTGGACTAGCCAACTGTGCTGAAAGAAGCGCACTTTTTACCGCGTATTCGCAGGGAGTCCGAAAACAGGATATTCGCCGGATCGTGATTTATACGGATCATGACTATTTTGTATCACCTTGTGGATCTTGTCGACAAGTCATGTCGGAATTGATGCCACAAGAAGCGGAAATCATTCTTGTGAACAACAAGTTGGAAACTAAAACTTATCACAATCATGATTTATTGCCATTTGGCTTTTCCAAAGAGGATCTCTAATGTTCCGATCCGGATTTATTGCCATCATTGGCGAACCAAATGTTGGAAAATCAACTTTTCTCAATCAAGTTCTCAAGCAAAAAGTGGCGATCGTATCGAATAAACCCCAAACCACTCGGAACGTATTTTCAGGCATCTATCACGACGATGAGTCGCAGTTGATCTTTTTGGACACGCCGGGAATCCATCATGGCAAGACGAAACTTGGCGAGTACATGACGAAGGCGGCCATCGATACAGTCAAATCGGTGGATTTGGTTTTGTTTTTCATCAATGCGTATGACGATGTCAAAGAGAGCAATATGCAGATACTTGAGATTCTAAAAACGGTCGATACGCCGGTATTTCTGATTATCAACAAATTGGACACTGTCAAGGATTTTCCGCGTTTGGAACGAGCGGTTGCTCCTTATAAAGAAAAAGGGAAATTTTCTGGTGTTTTCGCCATTTCCTCACTGACAGGCGACCACGTTGACCTATTGCTTGATGATATCAAGGGGCTTCTTCCGGAAGGACCTAAATACTATCCTGACGGCGAAATATCGGATCGACCGGAAACCTTTCTCATTCAAGAATTCATTCGCGAAAAGATCATTGAATTGACACGCGAGGAAATCCCGCATTCGGTCAATGTCATCATCGAAAAGATGACACGGAAGAAACGATTGATCGATATCGCAGCCACGATTGTTGTGGAGAGAGCATCGCAAAAAGCAATCATCATTGGCAAGAACGGGGCCATGTTAAAAAAAATCGGGACCATGGCTCGAGAAGATATTGAAGGTCTTTTAAATCGTCAAGTCTATCTTGATTTATTCTGCAAAGTTGAGGAAGATTGGCGCAATCGTGATTATTTTTTAAAAAGCTATGGATATAAACCGGAAAAGGAATAAAAATTTGTGACGAAATTCACTGGATTTATCCTGAAACGGATGGATTATAAAGAATCAAGTAAAATCCTCTTCTGTTATACAGAGTCGGGCAAAAAGAGCGTTTTGGTCCGTGGGGCTAATCGGCTGTCGAGCCCCTTTTTGTCGATAACCGAAGTGTTGACACTCGTTGAGATTTCTTCTCAAGGTAAAAACTTGGAAACGGTCAAGGAAATTGATGTGATCGCAGCTTATGGCAATATCAAAGCAGATCTGATCAAATATACCTACTGTCTCCACTTGTTGGAGTTGTTATATCAAGTGTCGGAAGCAGAAATGGACCATTCGAAACTATTTCACTTTCTTACCCGATTACTCTTAAGAATCGAAGTGGAATCCGACTTCATCCCTTATTGTCTCATGTTTGAAAGCAAGTTGCTCTACCTTTTAGGAATTCAACCGGAATTTGCCCGTTGTGTCGTGTGTAAAAAAACGAACAATCTCCGGTTTGTGGTTTCGGAAGGCGGAATGTGTTGTCCAAATCATCTTCCACTTCAAAAATCCTATCCGCCGGAACTGATTAAAAAGTGGGTGACACTCTACCTTTACAATCTGGATCAACCAAGCGGGTGGGAGATCAAACAAGAAGAACTGATCGAACTTCGTCATGTATTGGATGAGTATTATCGCTATCATTTGTCGATTGAGACGACTTCCCGAAAACTGCTATCGAATCTCTTGGGATATTGATCTTGTCTGAATCGCTTTATCGTGATAATCTTGACTTTATCATATTTAATCATATAATTATAATGAAGTAATATGCGCATTTTGAGAGGATGATGATTTTGTCCCAGACGTTGGAACAACTCGCAAATTATTGCAAGCAGTATGGATTTGTCTTTCCAGGCTCAGAAATCTATGGTGGACTTGCCAATTCTTGGGATTACGGTCCGCTTGGCGTTCAACTGAAAAACAACCTGAAACAAACTTGGTGGGAATCATTTGTTGCCAATAATCCAATGAACGTCGGCTTGGATTCCGGTATTCTTTTGCATTCGGATACCTGGGTGGCTTCGGGACATGTAAACGGCTTTCAAGACCCATTACTCGATTGTCGGGTATGTAAATCTCGTTTTCGAGCCGATAAATTGATCGAAACTCATTCCAAGGGAACAGTCGATGCCGATGGATGGTCCATTTCGGAATTAACGGAATATATCCAAATACACAAATTGAAATGTCCGGTGTGCGGCAATATGGATTTCACTGAAATCCGCAAGTTTAATTTGATGTTCGAAACCCATATGGGGGTGATCGAAGATCAGAAGAATACGATCTATTTGCGGCCGGAAACCGCCCAAGGAATATTTTTGAATTTCAAGAATATTCAAAGAACCTCCCGTAAAAAACTCCCTTTTGGAATCGGTCAAATCGGCAAAGCGTTCCGCAATGAGATTACGCCGGGTAATTTTGTTTTCCGAACGAGAGAATTTGAACAAATGGAACTTGAATTTTTCACCGTTCCTGGAACTGAATTGGATTGGTTTGCTTATTGGAAAGACTTTTCACGACGCTTTTTGATTGGTTTGGGAATTCAGGAAGATCACCTAAAATTCTATGACCATCCTCAAGAAAAACTGTCGTTTTATTCCAACGCAACGACAGATATACTGTATCAATTCCCTTGGGGATTTGATGAGTTGTGGGGGATTGCCTCTCGGACCGATTATGATTTGAAACAGCATCAAAAACACTCCGGTGAAAGTTTGGAATATCTCGATCCAGAGACAAATGAGAAATTTCTACCCTATGTGATTGAGCCCAGTTTGGGTGTGGAACGTCTTTTCTTAGCCGTCTTGAATGACGCCCTCACGGAAGAGATGGTTCCGGCGACAAACGAAATGCGGACGCTGTTGAAGATCGATAAACGGATTGCGCCGTATCAAGTGGCGATCCTTCCCTTGATCAAGAAACAGCATCAGGAGTTTTCACTGGACTTGTATCAAACACTTCTAAGCAAAGTTAATGCTGTCTATGATGATACCGGCAACATTGGTCGGCGCTATCGAAGGCAAGATGCAATTGGGACACCATTCTGTGTGACAGTCGATGGCGCTACTTTGGAAGAGAAGTCCGTAACCGTCCGACATCGCGACACGATGGTTCAGGATCGGGTGCCGATCCGAGAATTAGCAGACTATTTAAATGACCAGTTAAAAGGATGAATCGGGAGGGAAGACATGGCGAGAATCAGCCAAAAGACAATTGAAGCGATCAAGAGTGCCTCGGACATCATCGATGTGGTTGGCGATTACGTCGCTTTGCAGCCGGCTGGAAAAAACCATAAGGGCTTATGCCCCTTCCATAATGAAAAAACACCGTCATTCATGGTATCCAAAGAACGGAATAGTTTCCATTGTTTTGGTTGCCAGGAAAAAGGCGATGCCATCACTTTCATCCAAAAGATCAAAAACGTAAGTTATGTCGATGCATTGAAATTATTGGCTGAGAAGTATCGGATTCCCATCGAGACCGAAACCGGCGAGGAATGGGTTGGTGAAAGCCATCGATACTATCAAATCAATGAAGATGCCAAAGATTTCTATGCCTTGCATCTCACTAATTTGGAAAAAGGAAAATCCGCACTGGAGTATCTCAAAGCTCGGGGACTCGATATCCATACGATCCAGTATTTTGAGATTGGGTTTGCGCCAAAGGAACCCGATGCACTGTATCGTCATTTGAAAAACAAATATGAAGAAATCGAAATGCTAGCGATTGGGTTGATCAAGGCAAAAGATCCCGAAGGATATATCGACCTATTCCGGGATCGAATCATCTTTCCAATTCGAAACGAACGGGGAAAAATAGTCGGATTTAGTGGTAGAACCTTCAAGAAAGAGACCAATGATCCCAAGTATGTCAATTCGCCGTTTACAGAAATCTTCAGCAAGGGAGAAACCCTGTATAATTTAGATCGGGCACAGCCCTTTATACGGCAGAAACAGCGGTTGGTTCTCACGGAAGGATTTATGGATGTGATTGCCGCGGTGAAAGCCGGGGTCAAAGAAACGATTTGTGCCATGGGAACTGCTCTGACGCACGAACACGCGGAATTGATCAAACGCTATACTCCACAAGTCGTGCTCTGTTTTGATGGGGATAACGCAGGCTTTCAAGCAACTGCCAAAGCCATTCCCATCATGGAAAAGGCGGGACTAGATGTTCGCGTGGTGGTGCTGCCTGAAGAACTGGATCCCGATGATTATCAAAAAAAATATGGAGCCAATGCTTTCTTGGAACAAATCAATCAACACCAGATCGACAGTTATGATTTCTTGTATCTGACAATGAAAAAAGGGCGGGATCTCAAATTAGCTTCACAAATCGAGCAGTTCAAACTGAAGGTGTTTGAATATCTGCTTCAAAACGCTTCAGGAACGCTATCCGATTTGTTTCTGGAGCAATTCGCAAGAGATACCAAAGTATCAATCGAGTCCGTTCGATCCGACTTCAACAGCTTTCGCTTAAGCAAAGCGATCAAGCAAAGCCTAAATGACAGAAAGCAGAGGCATCTCGATGTCGCCTTCTTGAGTCGGTCGTATCAAGCGGAACGAATCTTGATCAATTACTATATGAAAGATCGGGAGTATCGTTCTTTCATTGAAGATCAATTACCGGGTTTTTTCGCAAGTGACAATCTAAATAATGAGATACTTGGTTCGATCCAAGATATTTTGGAAAGCGGACTAGCGGTTATCGATCATAAAACGATCATATCGCAATTTTCCGACGAGAAGAAAAAAGCGGTGGAAGATCGGCTGTTTCGCCCGGATCATGAATTTTCCAAATTAGAACTTGAACAAAGTGTCCATTCGTTGAAAATGGATCGAATCACAGCGGAAATTGACAGTTTGAAAAAACAATTGATTGTATTGGATTCCGGGCAGGACCGATTAGCCTACTTGGAGCTTCACCAGAAAATTTTGGACCTGGAAAAGATCAGAAGGGGTAACAAATGGAAAAAAACGAAATAATCAAACATCTTTTGAAACTACATGAAGAAAAAGGACTCTTGGTATTGGCAGACATTCGCAAGCTAGTCGATGAAAATTCGACTTTGTTCGACGATATCTTGATGTCTCTTGAAGATGAAGGAATTACACCTGAAGACTATGAAGCCTTGCCTGAGATTGATGTCGACGAATATTTGGGTGTCGGATCCGAGACTGAGGAGAAAGTGGAAGAAGAAGGTGAAGAAGACGATTTCATTGATCTCGATGAACTCTCGGATGAAGATATCAAGACAGAAGAACTAGTTGATTTTGACTATTCCAAAGAGATCGAAGAGGAATTGATGCTCGAAAAGCAATTTGATTCCAGCGTTTCGATCAAAGTGGATGATCCTGTCCGAATGTATCTCAAGGAGATCGGAAGGGTAGAACTATTGAATTCGGACGAAGAATACGAACTTGCCACCTTGATCAGTCGAGCTCGCAGAGCTCGCGAAACCTACGATCAAAAAGTGAGAAACAACGAGACGATTTCTTCGGAAGAATTGGCCGAATTTGAGGAAATGTTCAAACGCGGTGAATTCAGTGAAAAAAAATTGGTGGAAGCCAACTTGCGGTTGGTGGTATCGATTGCCAAGCGCTATGTTGGCCGAGGTATGCAATTTTTGGACTTGATCCAAGAAGGAAACATGGGACTTATCAAAGCGGTATATAAATTCGATCATACCAAAGGATTCAAGTTTTCCACTTATGCAACATGGTGGATTCGTCAGGCAATCACTCGTGCAATTGCGGATCAAGCCCGGACGATCCGGATTCCGGTTCACATGGTGGAAACCATCAATAAATTAGTACGGACACAACGAACTTTGACGCAAAAATTAAAACGCGAACCGCATCCAGATGAAGTAGCAGCAGAAATGAAGATTTCCGTTGATAAAGTCCAAATCATTCAGAAAGTAGCCCAGGAGCCGATATCACTTGAGTCGCCCGTCGGTGAAGAAGAAGATTCATCACTGGGCGATTTCATTCCCGATCCGGATACACTCACCCCTTATGAGTATACCTCAAAGGAGATGTTGAAACGGGAATTGGATTCGGTGCTTGAAACTTTGACGGATCGCGAAGAGAAAGTTTTGCGAATGCGGTTTGGATTGCTGGATGGGCGAACTCGCACTTTAGAAGAAGTTGGCAAGGAATTCGGGGTCACCCGAGAAAGAATTCGACAGATAGAGGCGAAGGCCTTACGCAAACTCCGCCATCCCTCAAGGAGTAAAAAATTGAAAGATTTCACTAGTGGAAAACAATGACGAGATTAAGCCCTCGCCTGGAAAAGGCACTGGAATACACCAAAGGGTTTTCTCTGCTTGCGGATATCGGCACAGATCATGCGCTGTTACCAATCAAAGCAGTGTCCTTTGGATATGTTCCTCGAGCAATCGCCATTGACAACAAGCAAAAACCGCTTGACAATGCGAAAAAAAACATTGTTAAAGCCAAATTGGACCAGGCAATCACCGCGGTATTGTCTGATGGATTGAGCAATGTACAAGAACCTTGTGATGTAGTGGCCATTTTGGGAATGGGAGGAATCGCGATTGCCGAGATTTTGGGCAAGGCCAATCTCCAATCCGTAAAACGATTGATCCTCTCACCCAATTCTGAATCAGAAGTTGTCCGTGAATGGTTGGAACAACACCAGTTTATGCTCGAAGATGAGCACTTTTTAGAGGACAAACACAAATATTATCAATTGATCATCGCCAAACCCGGGCAGATGACTTTAACCCCGATCGAACGCGAATTTGGTCCGATCATCCTCAAAAAGCGCAATACGACGTTTCAAGATCATCTAAATCGGATGATTTATCAATTGCAATCTGCTCTGAACAAAACCCGAAATCAAAGTGAACAATCCGTCTTGATTGACCGGATAAAATTACTGAAGGGATTGATTCGATGAACCGGATCGATGTGACTAAATTTCTGGATGAATTATATCCACGATCTTTGGCATACGATTGGGATAATGTTGGTTTGCAAATCGGGACTCTGAACAAACCATTACAACGGATATTGGTGACGCTGGATGTCACCAAAGAAGTCGTTAAAGAAGCCATCGACACGCGTGTCGATCTTTTGATCAGTCATCATCCTTTGATTTTCCACCCGATATCCAACATCGCTTTTGATACACCGAGAGGGTGGATTATCCGCCGGTTGATCAAGCATGATATCGCTTTGTTTTCCATGCATACGAATTTTGATCGGGCGACTGGCGGTATGAATGATGCACTAGCTGAAAAATTGGGTATGAGAAATACCTCGCTTTTGGATCCCGACGATGACATTGGACGAATCGGCGAGATCGATCCAATTCCATTTCCGGAATTGCTAGTAAAGATCAAGAACACCCTGGAATTAGATCATGTTCGCACCATTGGCTATACAGAAAAAGTCATTAAAAAAATCGGGATTTCCGGGGGATCTGGCGAACGCCATCTTTATCACGCCAAACGTCAGGGCTGCGATATTTATTTGACTGGAGATATCACGTATCATACCGCTTTGGATGCGCAAGAAATGGGCTTTATTGTCGTTGATATCGGTCATTATGCCGAAAAGGTATTCAAAGAAGTAGTATTAAAAATACTCAAGCGGGAATTTCCGGAGATAGAAGTTTTGGAATCCCAAGTAAACACAAGTCCATATCGGATCATATAAAATCAAACAAAGAATAAGAAGCTATCGAGCTTCTTTTTTTTGGCTGTTATTTGTCCTTTTTTCCTTGCATTGCCGCTATGAAAGTGGTATACTCATTTTGAAATTCAAACAATTTGATATTAAAACAAATGTGAAGGAGTGATTTGATGTCTCGGATAGGTGTTGCCGTTTGTGGCAATTCCGGAATAGATTATCTTGTCCATGACAAGGAAATCCGCATTTTTCGTTCTTTACTTTATATTGAAGGGAAAGAATATGAAGATTTTGTCGAAATAACCACGGATGAATTCTATGATCGAGTGACAAAGAATCCAGATATAGATATTCACACCGCCCAAACCAGTACCGGAAAAATTCATGAGATGTATCAGGAAATGATTCATTCTGGATATGACGAACTGATCATTGTCACCATCTCTCAGCATTTGAGCGGCACCTACCAAAACGCAGTTCTCGCAGCGAAATTGATTCCGGATATCCCAATTCATGTGTTTGATTCGCAGTCACTATCCTATGTGGAAGCGACACTGGCCTCTACTGCGAAAAAAATGGCGGATGAACAAAAGTCTAGCCAAGAAATATTGGACCGCCTGGCATGGATCCGCGATCATAACCATATTTATGTCACCGTGGATACGTTGAAGTATCTGGTCAAAAATGGCAGGCTGTCAAATGCTGCAGGCTTTTTCGGAACCTTGTTCAAACTAAAACCCCTGCTTGAAATATCGAAAGTGGGAAAAGTGGCGACTGTGGATAAAATCCGGACAACGCAAAAAGCCAGACAGGAAATGTTGGAACGGTTCATGCAGGAAATCAAGGGCAAGACTGTCGATTGTTTCATCATCTATACCAATAATCTAGCAGAGCTTTTTGATCTTCAAGAAGAACTCGAACAGATTCCCGAAATCGTGGATGTCAAAATGATTCCTTTGACTCCGGTGGTCGGATGTCATGCCGGCCCTGGAACCATGGGGCTCGGATATCTTGAAAAGTAGGTCGGATCTATGCAGAATCCTAAAGAATTAATCAATGAATTATTAGTTGAGACATTTAACCGCATCTTGACCATTGAAGGCGAAGCTTTGAAAAAGGTCGGAATCAAATTGTCCATGAGCGAAATTCATGTCTTAGAGGCGGTGGCATTGTTGCCGGAGCCATCAATGACGGCCATCGCCCAAAAACTGGGAATCACAGTCGGATCCTTGACGGTAGCAATCAACACCTTGTTTCAAAAAGGATATGTCAGGCGCTATCCCGATCCATTGGATCGGCGTAAGGTGTTGATTTCGTTGGAACAAAAAGCCAAAGACGTTTTAGAAGTCCATAAAGCTTTTCATAAACGCATGATTGATTCCATTTATGTCGATCTCAAACTTGATGAAGATGAAGTGTTGATAAAAACGTTAAGAAATGTCTCTGAATATTTTAAGAACTACCCGATTGATTGACCTCTCGTGGTTGGATTCTTCCACCTTAGTCATCCTATAACGAAAGCGGTGAACCTTCCTAAGAGAAAGAAGGTTCACCGCTTTCAACAAAAAACGACGGAATCCGTCGTTTTTGGGATGCCTATTCAGCAATGATGCAATCGACTGGACAATTGACTTCGCAGACACCGCAGTCAATGCATTGCTCAGGATCGATCACGTAAATGTCTCCGGCTGTGATGCAGTCGACGGGACAGTTTTCCTTGCAAGTCCCACAGGCAATACAGGTATCCAAAATTCTTCTTGGCATGAGTGAGCCTCCTCAACATGGATCGTATGAACGCTTCTATGTCTAATTGTATCAATCTTCATTCAGTTTGTAAAGTTCAAATTGTGAACGAATGACACCTCGTTGGTTTTTGTTGGTTTTGACCGATGATTATGCTTGTAATTACGCACTATCTCTGTTACAATATGTTCGAGAAAAAAGGAGTGGATACGCATGCCTTTATGGTTAGAAATCGTGCTGCCAATCGTCACGCTGTTGGTTGGGCTGGTTGTTGGTTTTATCCTTGCCAGAAAGTACTTTAAGAATTACCTGGAAAAGAATCCGCCAATCAATGAACAGATGATTCGAGCGATGATGTCGCAAATGGGCAGAACACCTTCGGAAAAGCAGGTTCGACAGGTGATGGCTTCCATGAAACAAGCGAAATAGGTCTTCTCGTTGATTCGCACCTTGGCATCCAAGGTGCGTTTTTTTATTTTCTTTAAGGTTTACTTCTTTTGCTTTTAGACGCCCGCCATCGATCGATGCCATCAAACAATTTGACTCGATTTTCACAACCTTTTGCCAATCGTTCATAGTTGGATCGGTGACGAAATAGTATCAACATCACCGCGAGGAAAGTTGCGATCAGAAATTCCCAGTCTGGAGTGTGGAAAAAGTGCAAGCCGAGGACAATGAAAAACGTCGATATCGCGGCGATTGTTGAGGCGATCGAGACATAGCGAGTGAGATATTCGACCAGCAAAAAGATCGGTAAAATAACAACGCCTAAAAGAGGTTCATAGGCGATGAGCATTCCGAAAGCTGAGGCAACCCCTTTGCCGCCTTTGAATTTAAACCATACGGGATAGATGTGACCGAGCATCGCAAATAAGCCATACACCAAGGGATGGTAAAGATCTTGACCGACGAACCAATCAGTTCGAGTGAAAAGAAATACAATGATGCCGCTTTTCATCATATCGAAAATTAAGACTGCCGTTCCAATGGCTTTCCCAAAGACACGATAAGCATTGGTGGTTCCGATATTTTTGCTGCCAAGTTCGCGAATATTTTCACCTTTGATCCATTTCCCAAGTAAATAGGAAAAGGGGATCGATCCGAGTAAATACGCGATAAAGAGCCAGAAAACACTCCACATGAACATCCCCCCATAATCTCTAGAATTATACCATAAAATCATCAAAAACAAAGGAAAAATCACCCAAAGTTTGATATAATAGATACGACAGAAAAAGGAGTTTTTTGCATGAAAGAACCGATTCAAGAGAAATATACTGCTCAATCACTTCAAATCTTGGAAGGGCTGGAAGCAGTTCGCCGCCGTCCAGGGATGTATGTGGGAAGTACTGATCAACGTGGATTGCATCATTTGGTTTGGGAAGTGATCGACAACTCCATCGATGAAGTGCTGGCGGGTTATGGTAAAAATATCAAGGTGGTTGTGAAAGAAGACAACTCGATTTTGGTTGTGGATGATGGTCGTGGTATGCCAATCGACTTACACTCTTCAGGGATCACCGGGGTCGAAGTTATTTTTTCCAAACTCCATGCAGGTGGAAAATTTGGAGTTTCCGGTGTATATAAAGTTTCCGGTGGATTGCACGGAGTGGGCGCTTCAGTCGTCAACGCACTCAGTGAGTTTTTGGATGTGACCGTCAATCGCGACGGCCTTGCTTATCACATGCGGTTTGAAAACGGAGGAAAAAAAGTCGAAGAACTCCATGTCATTGGCGATACCAAGAAAACTGGTACTGAAGTCTGGTTTAAACCAGATCCCACCATTTTTTCAACCACCCTTTTCAATTTTCAGATCTTGGAGGAACGCATCCGCGAAAGTGCGTTTTTGATCAAGGGATTGAGAATGCAATTAATCGATGAACGCTCAAAGCAAAAAGAATCTTATTTTTATGAAGAAGGCATCAAGGCATACATCGACTTGATCAACCAACAAAAAACGCCACTCCATCCCACTGCCTATTTTGAAGGCGAATCCGGTAGCATCGAAGTAGAAGTCGCTTTTCAATACTCCAATGCTTATTCGGAAAATTTGATCTCGTTTGTCAATAATGTCCGCACCAAAGACGGTGGCACACATGAAACGGGATTTAAATCCGCATTCACAAAAATATTCAATGACCATGCGCGTCGGCTCAATTTTCTCAAGGAGAAAGATCTGCCTTTGGAAGGGGCAGATATTCGCGAAGGTTTAACCAGCATCCTTTCCGTTCGAATTCCGGAGAACAAGCTGCAGTTTGAAGGCCAAACAAAAAACAAACTCGGATCTCCAGAAGCAAGACCCTCCGTCGAAAATGTGCTCAGTGAGCAACTCGACACCTATCTGACTGAAAATACCCAAATCGCATCGGTATTGATTGAAAAAGCTCTCAATGCTCGCAACGCAAGAGAAGCGTCGCGAAAAGCCAGAGAGGATGCTCGACTTGTCAAAAAAGTTGCTAAACAAGAAACGATTTTATCTGGGAAATTATCACCAGCGACTTCGAAAAACCCCAAAATCAACGAACTGTTTTTAGTGGAAGGTGATTCCGCGGGCGGATCCGCAAAACAAGGTCGCAACCGCTTGTATCAAGCTATTTTGCCGCTTCGAGGAAAAGTCATCAACTCTGAAAAGCAACGGATGGAAGATGTGCTAAAAAACGAAGAAATCAGCACGATCATTTCAACGATTGGAGCCGGGCTTGGAAGTGATTTTCAAGTTCATAAATCCAACTATAATAAAGTGATCATCATGACCGATGCGGATACGGATGGTGCGCATATTCAAGTGCTTCTGATCACCTTCTTTTTCCGTTATATGCGTCCGCTCGTTGAAGCGGGGAAACTCTATATCGCTTTGCCTCCTTTATACAAGATCACTCGAACCGGCAAAAAACAAGAAGTCGCCTATGCTTGGGATGATGAAGAAAGGGAAGAAATTTCAAAGCGGTTTAAATTTTATGAGATTCAGCGATACAAAGGCTTGGGGGAAATGAATGCCTCGCAACTTTGGGATACGACGATGAACCCGGAAACCCGGACGCTGATCCGGGTCAGTATTGAGGATATGGCCGATGCGGACCAACGGATCACTCTGTTGATGGGAGACAAAGTCGAGCCACGCAAAGAATGGATCGACACGTTTGTTTCCTTTGAAAGCGAAGATACTTTCCGGATCAAGGAGCGTGTCTGATGGCAAAGTCGGCTAAGCAAAAGTTGGATATCTTTTTATCTGAAAAAATCGTGACCGAAAAGCTTGAAACGATCATTGGTGATCGCTTCGGCAGATATTCCAAGTATATCATTCAAGATCGAGCGTTACCCGATGTTCGGGATGGTCTGAAACCGGTTCAACGCCGGATTCTTTTTGCAATGAATCAATTGGGTATGTTTTCGGACAAACCGTTCAAGAAATCAGCGCGGATCGTTGGAGAAGTGATCGGTAAATACCATCCCCATGGTGATCAATCGGTATATGATGCCCTAGTACGGATGAGCCAACTATGGAAAATGGGCGCGTTGTTGATTGACATGCATGGAAACAATGGATCAATCGATAACGATCCACCAGCAGCGATGCGTTATACGGAAGCACGCTTGTCGATGTTTGCGGAAATGTTATTAAGGGACATCGATAAAAAAACGGTCATCTTCGTTCCGAATTTTGATGATGAAGAGTATGAACCGGTCGTCTTGCCAGCGAAGTTTCCGAATCTGCTTGTGAATGGCGCAATGGGGATGGCGACGGGTTATGCGACGAATATTCCGCCGCATAACTTAGGCGAGATCCTTCAAGCCGTCATTTATAAAATCGATCATCCAAACGCAACGATTGCTGAACTGATGTCCATTGTCAAAGGACCGGATTTTCCGACGGGAGCGATTGTGGAAGGAATCGATGGGATTCAAGATGCATTTCTTTCCGGTAAGGGACGTGTCATCATCAAGAGCAAAGTCGAAATCAAAGAGTCCGGGCTCATCATTACAGAGATTCCTTATGAGGTCAATAAGGCGGATTTGGTTCGAAAGATCGATGACATCCGACTGAAAAAGAAAATTGACGGGATCATCGAAGTCCGAGATGAATCCGACCGTGAAGGCTTGCGAATCGCGGTTGACATCAAAAAGGAAATAGATTCGGAAGTGGTCTACAACTACCTGCTGAAAAATACCGATTTATCGGTCGCTTATAACTATAATATGGTGGCCATTCATAACAAATCTCCCCAGTTGATGTCCCTAGCAGATATTTTGGATGCCTATATCCTTCATCAAAAAGAAGTCGTTCGCAACCGCTCGAATTTCGAGTTGATTCGGGCGGAAAAACGAAAACATATCGTCGAAGGTTTCTTAAAAATGGTGAGTGTTCTTGATGAAGTCATCGCATTGATCCGAAAATCAGAAGGAAAAAAAGATGCCATTCTAAAATTGTACGAACACTTTGATTTTTCAGAAATGCAAGCGGATGCGATCGTTTCCTTACAACTCTATCGATTGTCTTCGACCGATGTCAAGGAAATGCAATCGGAAGCTGGGATTCTCGAAAAACAAATCAGTACTTTGGGACGAATACTTCACAATGAGAAAGAGTTGGAAAACGTAATTAAAAATGAGATCACCCAAGTGATCGACACAGTTCCAACTCCCAGAAGAACGCAGATTCAAGAAGAGATTCAAAAGGTTGAAATTGATGAAACTGCATTGATAGAACACGAAAACGTTATCGTTGTTATAAGTCGGGGCGGTTATATCAAACGTTCGTCACTGAAATCCTATCAGGCAACCAATGGGCAGCCAGGATTGAAACAGAACGATCAAGTACTGAAAAAAGAAGAAGTCAACACAAAAGACACATTGCTTATTTTCACGAATCTTGGCAATTACATTGTTTTGCCTGTCTTCAAGATTTCCGATATGAAGTGGCGTGACCAAGGAGGCTATATCGGTTTGACTGCCACTTTACAGGATCAAGAAGAGGTACTGGATTTTCTGGTGATTGATGATTTTTCGGCGGACAAAATGGTGTTGCTTGCCAATGAAGAAGGACAGATCAAGCAAGTAGCGCTTTCTGAATTTCAACAAATTCGATTGAACAAAACGTACAACGCACATCCGGCTTCGAAAATCAACACGCTGGTTTCGGTTGATTTAATGGAGAGGTTTGATACGGATATCGTACTGGTTACAGAAAATGGATATGTACTCAAATATCCGATTTCAGAAGTCCCAAGTCAACGACTATCGGCGAAGGGAGTCAAGGGCATCAATCTTCGTGACGATATCCTTGTTGGCGCAAAATATGTGTCATCGATTCCAAAGGACGAATTATTGATGCTTACCAATCGGGGAGCAATCAAACGGGAAAGTGTGTTGAATATTGAACAAGGTCATCGTCCCGCTAAAGGAAAGCTCTTTTTGAAACAGGTAAAAACAAATCCCTATCGTTTCCGTGGGATAGCGGCCGAAAACATTTTCCGTTTACGGGAATATTTGACGATTCGGATCATGACCATTGATCAACCGTTTGAACTTTCAGCAAGTGATTTGAAGCCTGATCGCTATGAGCATGGAATTCCGATATTGGAAAGAGACATCGATCCCATTGGCCTTATCATTGAAAAGAACAATGGGAGCGAGGCGAACCGAATTCTTTATAAATTATATCAAGATCAAGCATCTGGGATAATCACGGAATCATTGCCTGAAGACGATGAAGATATGTTGCTGGAACTTGAAAAAATCATTCAAACCTCTGAAGCAGAACCAGAAGAGCCCGAGGACCAAGACGAGGATGAAGTGATCATCCAACAAACCTTGTTTTAAATGATGGCTTTCATTAAAGGAGTACTTATGAAAAAAACAACGATATGGATAGGTGTTATGTTGTTATTAGGGTTGATGTTGGGGCGCCAAGGAACTCAAGCTACCACGACTGCTCCTCCAGTGACAACGGTTGATACAGCTAATATTATCGACATCTCCTCCGCCAATGATCTCGCGGCGATTGAGATGAATCGATCCTATCGGCTGGTAGCTGATTTGGATTTGACCGGAGTGGAATGGATTCCGCTTGGGAATGGTTCACAACCTTATTTAGGAATTTTTGATGGAAATGGGCATACCATCCGCAATTTGACCATTACGGATGATCACGACGGGTTCATTGGGCTTTTTGGTTGGGCTCAAGGAATAATTAAAGATTTGACGATTGCGGACTTCTCAATTGATGTTGATTCCGCTTCGATGATTCTTGCCGGAGGATTGGCAGGCAGGATTCAAGGAAATGTGGAAAATGTGATAGTATCTGGTGATATCGTGATCGAGAGTGATGGCAGCAATGTATATGCCGG
>JAAYZB010000205.1 GCA_012515085.1 Acholeplasmataceae bacterium | reverse complement strand
GAACCGGATGTTACTACTGAACCTGCCACCACAGAACAAGGAAGCAACGGTGGAAACAATTCCTAATCCAAATTTTTCAAAAAACAGCCCGGTCATCCTGGGCTGTTTTTTTGATGCCTTCGCAAATGATCCATTACGGAAGCATAACGATTTTTACCAATAATCACATGATCTATCACAAGAATCTGCATCATCTCTCCTACTTCAAGAAAACGCCGAGTGACATCAATGTCTTGTTTGGACGGTTCTGGGTCTCCAGAAGGATGATTATGGACCAAAATCAATTGAAAGGCTGAATATTTCACAGCGAAACGAAACACTTCACGAGGATGCACCAACGATTGATTCAAACTGCCGACAAAAATAATTTTCTTGGCGATCAATTGCGATTTAAGATCCATAAACAACACCATCAATACTTCTTGTTTCAAATCCGTCAATTCATGTTCCAGCAATAAAAAGACATCTTTTGGTGAACGAATCTGCAAACGTTCTGATTGACTGGAACAAACCCGTTTCCCAAGTTCAATGGCAGCAATCAGTCCAATCGCCTTGGCTGTGCCAATCCCGCGTATCCGTTTTAACTCCGGAATGGTCATGTCCTTGAGATCAGACAAATCATTGGTGTCTTTGATGATGGCTTTGGCCACTTCCAACGCTGAAAACTGACGGCTACCCGATTGCAGGATGATCGCTATCAATTCATAGGTGCTGAGGCTTGACGCTCCCCGTTCCATCAAACGCTCCCGAGGACGTTCGTTTTCCGGCAAATCTTTGATCAGATACATGCTATCCCTCCTTTGATCATATTACGTTTCCTCGCCCTTTTTCCCCGAAAAAAAAGTCAGGAGAATATCCTGGCTTTATTCAGTGATCAGTAATTTCCGAATATCGGAAATAAAATATAAACTTCCGGTGACGACCAAAATTTCGTTTTTCTTGAGTTCCGCTCTTAATTTTGGAAAAATCGTCCGATAATCTGGCACAAGGAATTTTTTGGGATGATGACTTTCAAGAAAGAGGTCTTCGGCATTGGCACGCCTTGGATAATCAATCTCGGTAAAATAGAATTCATCGACCGCATTATCCAATTCGATAATCACTCGCTTGTGTTCTTTGTCTTTCATCATGCAGAACAAGCATTTGATCACGACTCCGTGATACATCGTTTTCAACGTTTGAATCAACGATTCGATGCCGCCGATGTTATGGGCTCCATCCAATATCACTTGATGATCAAAAATCTCAAACCGCCCGGGCCAGCGTGTTCGTTTCAATCCATCAAAGATTGCCTTTTCATTGATGGTAAGATGATTTCTCACTCTTAGTTCCCGAATCACTTCTATCGCCAAGCAAGCGTTTTTCACTTGATGCATGCCCGGCAACTGGATTTCATAGGGCTGGTCCCGATAACGAAATGAGGTGATCTCCCCAATTGTTACTTGGTTGATTTGCTTGAAATCAACGATTTTTAGTCGCGCATGACGCTTGGCTGTGATTTCCGAAAATAACGGGAACAACGTTTTCTCTTCAATCGAAGTGATCAAGGGAACACCCTCTTTGACAATACCCAGTTTGTTCAAGGCAATGCTTTCCAGGGTGTTTCCGAGTTGTTTCATATGATCAAAAGAAATATTGGTAATGCAACTGATCTCCGGTACGATGACATTGGTCGCGTCGAGAAGACCGCCCAATCCTACTTCCACCACCGCAAAATCAATTTGATGTTCGCGAAAATAGAGAAATGCCATCAATGTTAACAATTCAAAAAAAGTGATGGCGTCGTGATAGGTATTGTAAATCTCATCCCATAAACCATTTAATAGATTTGCATACCCTACCACTTCTTGATCGCTGATGAACTCATCATTGATGCCAATTCGCTCATTAAATTTAATGACATAAGGCGATGTATATATCCCGACTTTCAATCCGGATTCACATAAGATATTTTTGAGATAGTTTGCGGTGGAACCCTTGCCATTGGTTCCAGCTACGTGGATCGACTTGAAACTGGCCTCGGGGTGCCCCAGTCGTTCGCAAGCCAGTTTCATTCGGTCGAGATCCAACTTTTCGCCAAACCGATGAGCATTTTCAATCCAATTTTTAGCCTCTTCAAATGTCGTAAACATCGTTATCGTTTGAGCTCCTCGATTCGTGTTAATGCGGCTTCAAGCCGTTTTTGGTATAACTCATATTTGTTTTCTTCTTCCCGAATCTTGCTTTCGGGAGCTTTTTGCTTAAACTTGTCATTTGCGAGCAGGTTTTGTGATCGCAAGATCTCTTGCCTTAATTTTTGAATCTCACCTTCCAAACGTTCACATTCTGCCTGAATATCCACTAAACTTCCCAGTGGCAAAAAGACGTCGACTGTTTGGAATACTAGTGGAATATACTGGGACTCGCTGGGTTTTTCCAAGAGAAACTCCAGTTTTCCAGGATTGACAAATTTATCCAAATAATGGCGATTGGCTTCGATAAATTTTTTGCTAGAAGGCGTCGCCACCAGATATAAATCGATCGGCTTCGTATATGAAACATTATATTCTTGGCGTACTTGTCTCAGTTTTCGAATCAAATCAAAAAACCAATCTTTGTCTATGGTTTCCGGAAAAACCAGTCCGTTATTGATCGGCCAGGGAGCCACCATGATCGAATCCGCTTCCTTTGGCAACTGCAAGTAGATTTCTTCCGTCACAAACGGCATGAATGGATGTAACAACTTAAGGATTGTTCTTAATATCGTAATCAATATTTTTTTTGTCTCCGACTCATCCAAATCCAATTTACTCATTTCCAAATACCACGATGCGAAATCATCCCAGGTAAAATTATAGATGACCCGAGCGGCTTCACCGAATTCGAACCGATCAAAAAACTGATCGGCTTGATCGAGCATCCGGTTTAACCGGTGCATGATCCACTGATCGGCAAAGCGGAATTTTTCTGGGTTTAAAATGCAATCATCTGGTAACATCCCTTGGGTATTCATCAAGACATAACGGCTAATATTCCAAATCTTATTGATATAATTCCAACTGGATTCCACCTTTTCGGCTTCATAACGCATATCGAGTCCCGGGCTGGAATTCGTAGAAATATAATACCTTAAACTGTCGGCGCCATAGGTGTTGATCACGTCTTGCGGATCGACACCATTGCCAAGCGATTTCGACATTTTTCTGCCTTCACTATCGCGGATAAGACCGTGGATGAAACAATATTTAAACGGCGATTTTCCCGTGAACTCCAACGATTGAAAGATCATTCGGGCAACCCAAAAGAAGATAATATCATATCCGGTCACCAATACATCCGTTGGAAAATATCGTTCCAATTCTTCTGTGTTATTGGGCCATCCCAGCGTTGAAAACGGCCATAAAGCGGAAGAAAACCAAGTATCTAACACATCTTCCTCTTGTTTCCACCCAAATCCAGGAGCCTTCTCTCCACAAAAGATTTCGTCGTCTTTATACCAAATGGGGATTCGATGCCCCCACCAGAGTTGCCGGGAGATACACCAATCTTCCACATTTTCCATCCAATGCTCGAAAACTTGTTGAAAGCGCTCAGGGACAAAGCGAACATCGCTATGAGTCAACGCATTTTTGGCGAGATCTTTCATTGACACAAACCATTGCTTTGACAATCTTGGTTCGATGATTGCCCCAGTCCGTTCGCTGTGACCTACGTTATGAATAATGGGCTCAATTTTTTGGATGATTCCTTGATCTTGCATCGCCTTGACGACCTGTTTGCGGCATTCAAACCGATCGAGCCCGCTGAATTCTCCCGCTAGCTCATTCATTGTCCCATCGCCGTTCATGCAATTATTCATCGGCAGGTGATGTCTTTTTCCCACCATAAAGTCGTTGGGATCATGAGCAGGTGTCACTTTCACGGCGCCGGTTCCAAATTCCCGGTCTACATACTCATCCGCAATGATTGGAATCCGAGTCTTCGTCAAAGGAATTGTGACTTCCTTTCCTTGAAAAGATTGATATCTCGGATCAAGGGGATGAATCATGAGAGCCGTATCACCAAACATGGTCTCCGGACGAGTCGTTGCGACCGTCACCCCCCCGGGGCCATCGACGAATGGATAGGTGACATAATAAAGAGCACCCTGAAGCTCTCGATGTTCCACCTCGATATTGGACAGTGCCGTCATTGCTTCGGTATCCCAGTTGATAATCCGTTCCCCTTGGTAGATGTATCCTTTTTTGTACAAATGAATAAACACTTCGTTCACTGCCTGGGAGAGTCCCTCATCCAAAGTGAAACGCTCGCGTTCATAGTCAACGGAAATCCCGATGGCTGCCCATTGATCTCGGATTGTTTTAGAATAATCCTTTGCCCACTTCCAAACAATGTCCAAATAGGCTTCGCGTCCCAGATCTAATCGATCCTTACCTTGCTCTCGAAGCACCTGATCCACTTTTGCCTGGGTCGCAATCCCGGCATGATCCATGCCAGGCAAATATAAGGCGTCATATCCCTGCATCCGTTTTCGCCGAATGATCAAATCTTGCAAGGTCTCATCCCAAGTGTGACCAAGGTGCAATTTCCCGGTCACATTGGGCGGAGGAATGACGACGGTGAACGGAGGTTTGTTTTTATCTTTCGCCCGAAAATAGCCTTTTTTTACCCATGTTTGATACTTCTCGCTTTCGACGACCTGATGGTCATATTTTTTGGCAAGATCACCCATGATATTTGACTCCTTCCACAGTGACTTGTGGTTCTTTATAGTACGCTTTGATCGCTGCTAAATTATCGACCGAATGAATTTGGGGCAACTGGTCAAAGGGGAAATATGCCAACTCAAGCGATTCGCTATCATTGACTCGAAGACTCCCTCCTACGACTTTGGCTGAAAAGGCGAAGGCGATGACCCGGGCTTCATCGGTTTCGCGCCAACGCATCAATGGATTATTGAAAACGCCAAGAAAGCGTGAGAGTTCCACATCCAGATTTGTTTCCTCTTTCACTTCTCGTATCGCACATTCCGCAATTGATTCGTCCAATTCCAACAAACCCCCAGGAAGCCCCCAGAGGTGATTGTCGCTCCGGTGTTGCAACAACACCTCGTTTTTTTCATTGACAATCACTACACTTGTAGCATTTAAGATAATCTTCCGATCGCCGACTAAATGGCGCAAAAATGTGATGTAACTCATCAAAATCCCTTCTTTCATGAAAAAAACCGCCCTAAAAGGACGATTTTACTCGCGGTACCACCTTAATTCCGGATATATCCGGCACTTGACCTTATAACGCCGGGTGGCGTTCGGGACTACTTCTTTCATCCCGACTACTCCATGGCGACCTTCACCAAACCTTCAGGAGGACTTGCACCTACCGTCCACTCGCTTTTTTCCCGGTTTGATTACTCTTCCACTTCACCGTATTTGACTTGTATTGTACCAAAGTTTCTTCGAAATGTAAAGTCGTCTCATGATAATTCTCAATTACAATGATGCCGGCACAAAAAGAAATCTTCAAAAAGCTGAGAGCCAAGCGACCGTCAAGCAACTCAATCAACTCGGAAAATGCATGATAATACTCGGAATCATCCCAGAATTCGAGGCTTTCTTCGTGAACTTGCTCTCGCGAAGAAGCATCTGTAAACAAGATATCTCCGATCAACAATTTACCAAATGGAGAGAGATAACCCAAATAATAATCGATCAATTTGACAAAGTCGGATATGTTGACATGATGAAAAGCATAGGTTGCGACGATGAAATCAAATTTACGTTTCTTCAACCCTTCAGGCATCCCTTTTAAAAAATCATGTGCCATCAGTCGGGCTCCCGGTAATTTGAGTTTGGCAATTTCCAACATTTCTTCCGAATTATCGATACCAAACAGCGAATATTTGTCCGGTGATAGCTTCTGATACAGTTGCCCTGTTCCGATGCCCAAGTCTAAAATCTCCGCAACCGACAAATGTTTTGCGGAACGGATCATATCAGCAATTTGCGTCAAGACCTCGTCATACCCAGCAAAGGGAAACTGATTCAAACGATCCGATTCCTGAACGATTTGATCATATTGACTGGCATCCATGCCAAAAAGTGAACTCATTGATTTTCTCCTTTCCCCAGTTCAGGCAAATAAGTCGTCAATCGCTCCCATATCTGCTCACGATTTGTTTTCGTTAGAATCGAATATGGTATGACCGGGGCATCTTTCTTTATATTTAACGTCGCCATAATTTGCTGCTTTTGGGCGATACACACGTTATTTGAGACTTTGTCTACTTTCGTCAACACATAGATGATGGGAATATTCAAACTTTGAAAATAAGCTTGCATCAGCAAATCATCGTTATTCGGTTTACGACGGATGTCGAGTAACAATAAAGCGACTTTGAGCGACGGATTTCTTTGGAGATAACTTTCGATTCGTTCCTGAAAGGCGCTGTATTGTTCCTTTGTTACTCGGGCATAGCCATATCCCGGGATATCAACGAAATAAAAACAGTCATTGATCAGAAAATAATTGATCAATCGTGTCTTTCCCGGCGTTTGAGAAACACGAGCCACACTTTTTTGATTCAGTAACGAGTTGATGAAAGAGCTCTTTCCAACGTTGCTGCGACCACAAAGAACAATTTGCGAAACGCCATCATGAATCATTTGTTGCGTTGACGCAGCACTGATCACAAATTTGACAGATTTGATAATCATCCAGGCATCACCCCCTTATAGTGAAGATACTCTCATAATCAAAAATTTAAGATAAAAACTGGATTCTAAATTGAGTAATGCGGGATGATCAGATCCTTGAATCTTCAATTCGAGCAATTGAACTTGTTTCTTCGCCTCAGCTGCTGCCTCCCGGATCACCTCTAGAAAGTCTGTCAGCAACAGATGTTGACTACATGAAGCACTGACGAGAATTCCACCTTCCGTAAGGAGTCGCATCGCTTGAAGGTTGATGTGTTTGTATCCTTTTTTTGCTTGTGGCAACTTATTCTTTGTTTTGGTGAAAGCCGGGGGATCCAGAATGATTAGATCGTAAGTCGCTTTTTGTTGTATTTCTGTTTGAAGAAAATCAAAGACATCTCTTTTGACGATCGTCAAATCGACGGCGTTTTCCTCTTGGTTTTTTTGAATCATCTGACACGCGTCTTCCGACAAGTCGACCGCCGTTACCGATTGCGCTCCGGCATGAGCGGCTTGAATGGCGAAATGGCCCGCATGGGAGAAACAGTCCAAGACGCGCTTATGGGAACAATATGGCCTAATGGCTAAGTGATTTTGAGTTTGGTCGAGAAACGTACCGGTTTTTTGGCCTTCTTGAATATCCACTAAGAAGCGGCATTCGCCTTCGTTCGTCACCACCCATTTGGGGGTGGTACCGAATAAATTGCCGGATACGCTTGGCAACCCTTCCTTTTCCCGAATCGGTGAATCGGATCGCTCATAAATGCCCTTTGGCTGATATACTTCTTGGATAAGCGAAACGATTTCCTGCTTTCGAAGATCAAGCCCGAGCGATAAAAACTGGACAGCTATATATTCACCATATTTATCGATAATAAGACCCGGAATTCCATCCGCTTCCGCATAAAAAGCTCGGAATGTATCTTGATATCCTGCTTGTATCCGATTTTCTTTGGCAATTATCAGTTTTCGCCGAAAAAAATCAAGATCGATTGGTGCCTCTGATCGACTCAACAAACGGACAAATATCTTGGATTGTGTGTTTAAAAATCCTTGCCCGATCCAGTCGCCCTGATAAGAATACACCGACACGATATCCCCGCTTTGGATCCTTCCTAACAGTCGGTTGACTTCATTGTTGTAGACCCAAGGGTGTCCGTCTAGCAACCGTTTTTCTTCTCCGGGGTTCAAGATGATCTTTCCCGTGTTCATGATTTCACCCTCTTGATGCGATTCGCTGAGGAATCGGCGGAGTAATAATGGACGATAGCCATAGGCGAGTCGGACAAAATCTCAGCTGTTTGCAGCAAATCACCCACCTCAAGTCGATCAACAGCCTGCAACAAATCAAACAAATTGATTCCTTTTAGATAATAATCAGACAGCAAAGCATTCGCTTGGGTGACCGAATCAAACAGTTGGACAAAACTACCCATAATCTTTTGCTTTTGCGCGATAAAATCGCCTTCATTCGGCAAGAAGTCTCGAATTAAAGCAAGTAAATTTTTCCATTTTGCTATGGTCAGATCCGCCTTTTTTGTTTCAGTGAACAACAAAACATGACTGAAGGTCGCTTCAGAACTAACTGAGATTTCAAACGTATTATTGATGAGTCCCGCTTTTTGCATTTGTTCTTGATGAGCGGATGCGCTCCCTAGATAGTTATCCATCAACAACATCATTTTCATCTCTTCAAGCGCTGCCTCCAAAGGCTCATAAATCCGATTCCGAAATATTTTGATGCCCAGCATCACCAAGTCCGTTCGCAAATCTTTTTTAACCCTTTTCAACGCCTTATGAACCCGATTTTCTTCCCAATCCGGTTCAATATGATACTTGAAATAAGGGGGCTTTTTTTGACAAAACGGATGCTGTTCAAGCTGTTTGAATGTTTCTTCGATCGGAAAATCGCCGGAGAGTACCAACAGCATGTTCTTGGGATGATAAAACACGCGAAGAGCTGTTTGCAATAGTTCGGAAGTGATGTGATAAAGGGATTCTTTGCGACCAGCAATATCATTTCGAATCGGATTTTTCCAGTAGAGACCATTCATCAGATCATAAAATAGCGACTGCTCGACTTCATCTTGATACATATCAATCTCTTTTTCGATAATCGCTCGCTCTTTTTCGATCGCGGTCAAAGAAAAATCCGGCTTCATCAGCATATCAAATAACAACTTTAATGGTGCCTCGATTCCATTGGTCGTGGAAAAATAAAAAGCTGTCCGATTAAAGGTGGTATACGCGTTTACCGATGCCCCCAAGAGTGAAAACATCCGGGACATGTCCACTTGAGTATTTTCAAAGAGCATGTGTTCCAGAAAATGAGCTGTTCCTTCAGGAAAAATCGTTCGTTGGTTATTTTTATCTAGAACAATCATGTTGTCAATTGAGCCAAAAGGGACAAGCAAAGTAGCTGCTTTGCGTGAAAATCCCGGTTTAGGAAGAGCGACGACATCCAACCCTGATCGCATCCTGGTATGAATAATGGTCTCGTGAAGGGGCTCATGGACGGTGCGCTCGATCATGTGGCTTCACCCGCTTTCCGTAACCGATAGATAGTATCCAGTATCAATGATTCTTTCGCTTGAAGTATCTCTTGTATCGACACTTGGTCAATCAATGATAAAACCGTTTTTAGTGGTTGGTGGTGTCCATAAATTCGTTCATCGAAAAAGATTTTTTGAACGATTTGATGAAGAGAATCGTAAGTCTGAATAATCCGTTTTCGCATCATCTCTTTTGCAAGTTGAAGATCTTCTTCCGATACCAAATCAGGTCCAAATGACTCGATGACCTCAAGAATTTTCGCTATTGTTTCTTCTTCCTTATTGTTATCAACCCCAGCCATGACCATCAACACACCTTTGTTGGGAACATAGACCGACGATATGTCATAACTCAATTG
>JAAYZB010000204.1 GCA_012515085.1 Acholeplasmataceae bacterium | reverse complement strand
GTCCGAGAATCCCAGCCGTTAAAATCACCGACGACGGACACGATTTGGGCATGTGGGGCATAGACGCTGAAGGTGACGCCTTGAACGACGCCCGCCGCGTCTTTCACCAAATGGGCGCCAAAATGGCGCCAAGCTTCTTTGAGCTTGCCTTCGTGAAAGAGATAGCGGTCGAGTTCGTTCATGAAGAACTTCCTTTCTAAAGCATTTTATTGATCAACGAATAGTGGTAGCCTTTTCGCGATAACGCTTGGATGATTCGTCGCTTTTTCTCGGATTCATCCATGGCTTTTCGATCCAGCTTTTTCCTTAAAAGTTGAATATCCAAAATAATCGTCTTTTCTTCATCAATGTTGGCCTTGACTCGATCGATCCGACGCTCGATGAAAGTGAGGACCAGGCCTTGAGAATACCCCTTTTGCAGGAGTGTTTGAATGAGGGTTTGTCTTGCGGCTTGGAACGATTTGTTACCGATTGAGGAAAGTTTCTTGGAAAACCAAAACTCGAGATGCCGGTCTTGTTCGCCCTCGGGAAGCTGGCCTAGATAAGAAGACACCATGGCTTGGGGATAGCCTTTTTCATGCATGGTGAACTTGATTTTTTCCGGACCATAGCGCTTCCCCCGGAAGAGTTCATCGACCAACTGTTCGCACCCTTTGGCTTCATCAAACAAGCCATGACGGACAAGCTTTCGTTCGACATCCGTTTTTTGGGAATCCTCTAAGGAAAACCGCTCAAGCATCCGCTTGAGCTCCTGACGGCTTTTCGGGCCTCTGAGCAACGCGGATTTCGCTTTTTGAAAGGCGGGATCGATCGTTTGGTCGCGTTGAAACTGTTGATAGGCTTCGATTGTCAAACTCTTGCCCTTGACCAACCGGTATTCGACGACCAAATCTTCCGTTACCCGATATGTCGCCGTTTTATCCAACGCTTCTCGGAATGTGACCTCATAACTTTTTTTGATTTTTTTTAATTCTCTGACGTCGGGCATCTTTGGTAAACACCTCTTCTTTCGACGACCATTCGCCTTGGATCTCCGAAGCCGGAGTCACGTAGACAAAGGCTTCGGGATCGGCATCTAAAATCAATTGCCGGACAAAATGGTATTCGGAATTTTGAATCACCATGACGAGCAAGGTCTTTGCTTCTCCCGTAAAACCACCCGCTCCTTTGATTTCGGTCATCCCGCGACTAAACAAAGAAAAGACATTCTGTTTGACGATTTCTGGGATCCGAGTCACGATATGTACTGCCTTCTTCGATTGCAGGCCAAAGACGATCGAGTCCGCCACTTTGCCCGATAAAATCACAATAACGAGGGCATAAAGTGCCGCAATGAACCCTTCACCGATCGATGTTCGATCGGTCAAGGCTCCGAGCAAGATCACCAACCCATCGACGAGATACACCGACACTGCCAAGGAAAGCGGTGTGTGCTTTTTCAAAATCTTGATGGGAATATCTGTTCCGCCGGTCGTGCCGCCATAATGGACGACAATTCCAAAACCGAGTCCAATCAAGCCACCGGCATAAAGCGCGACCAGGAGCCGATCCGCCACTTGAAAAGCGGGACCCTCAACGAGTTGTTCCAACACCCAAAGACAGACCGGGAAGAGCAAGGAGCCATAGAGGCTGTTGAAGAATTCGCGCTTTCCTAAAATAAGCCAAGCCAGGATAAGAAAAATCAGACTGAACCCAAACGCGAGATAGGAGATAGGTACTCCCGGAAAATAACGGTGAATGATTTGGGAGAGTCCGGTGACCCCACCGGTCACGATATCGGAGGGAATCACAAAAAAGTAAAAAGCAACTGCCATGATCAACACGCCGAGTGTTAAAAAAAAGAGCTGTTCGAACCGGATGATATTCCGGGAAAATCCCTTTTTCTCCATTCCGATCACGCTCTTTTCGCTTGTAACAAATACGCATGGATAAAGGGATCAAGATCCCCGTTCATCACGCCGCCGACATTCCCGGTTTCCATCCCTGTCCG
>JAAYZB010000203.1 GCA_012515085.1 Acholeplasmataceae bacterium | reverse complement strand
TAGATCGAAAGACGAATTTGGTCCAAGCGAGTATCTACGATATTGAGTATCAGACATTGGTTGATCAAGAAGTCGATTTTTCCTATCAAAATCCCGTAACACCCTCTTCTAATGGCTATAACGTGACTGCCACCTTTGTGAGATATCAAAACTATTTAGGTGAAGCGGTATCGCCATTAGATGTCCACTATCCCGAAGGTGTCAATCCACGTCATGACTCAAAATTTTTAGTGACGACACTTGAAGATTTGATTCAAGCGTTTCCGGACAATAAAATCAACGTTGAAATAAAACAATCCGGATCGATTGGCCTTGAAGCGCTCGCTGCAGTGATCGATTTAATGGAACGCACTGACGAGGACTATCAAACATTTTCCCGAATGGTCCTCGCATCTTTTCATAAAGAAATATTCTCTGAGCTTTTAAGAATCAAAAAGGAAGATCATCCTGAACTGATGTTATCTCCCGCGACAAAAGGCGTCATTAAATACTACGCCCTTCACGTTTTGGGTCTTGATCTATTTTATTTTGACACTGTCACGGTGTTACAAGTCCCTCCTGTCGAAATGGGACTTCATCTGGATACTAAAGGATTTATTGAAACCGCACATCGGCACAACATAGCCGTTCATTACTGGACCATTGACGATCCAGAAACCATGCGCTTGTTGATAAAAAACGGTGCCGATGGCATCATGACAAATATCCCGTCGCTATTAAAATCGGTCATGGATGCAATCGAGACGGATTCAGAATAAACGACGTTTGTATTTGTTTCTCAGAAAGATATAGTTTTTAAATTTGATGATGAATACTATAACCCGATATCTTCGGGAATGAAGTTGAGGGAGCAGAATGACAGAGACTTGTTATGACAAACAATTTTATCAGCTTTTAAAGGAAGAACTGATTCCTGCACTTGGTTGTACCGAGCCAATCGCTCTTGCTTATGGAGCCGCCAAAGCAAGAGAAATCCTTGGGTGTCTTCCAGAAAGAATCGAAGCTTGTTGCAGCATGAACCTGATCAAAAACATTCGCTGTGTCACGGTTCCCAACACGGGTAATCTTGTCGGTATCGAAGCGGCGGTGATTGCGGGTATCGTCGGCGGTTCTAGCGATCATGACATGGAAGTCTTGGCCGATCTCGATGAAGAGGACCGGCAAAAAATCCGAGAATTATGTGCCAAAGATATCTGCAAAGTCGGCTTATTGGATACACCACTCAATTTACATTTTTCTATTTTTTGTCAAGCTGGCGAGTCATCCAGTCGAGTTGAAATAAAAAATCTGCATACGAATATCACCCAAATCGAAAAAAACGGAAAGATCATCTTTCAATCCGAGGAGTCAAAGGAAAAATATTATGGCGTCATGACCGATCGTTCCTTCATGACGGTCGATCGCATTATTCAGTTTGTCGAAACCGCGGACTATGCAACCTTAAAATCATTACTGGCGAAACAGATTGAGTATAATATGGCAATCGCCGAAAAAGGGATGACGGAATCCTTTGGCGTCGGTATTGGGCCAACCATTTTGAAACACGACTCCTCTCTCTTTGGTAAAATCAAAGCCTATTCAACTGCTGCCTCCGAAGCCCGGATGTGTGGTTCGC
>JAAYZB010000202.1 GCA_012515085.1 Acholeplasmataceae bacterium | reverse complement strand
GAGCGATCGGTGGTTCTTCTATTGACGTTTTTTTTGTATCTGACACAAGACAGCCGTTCTCCAAATGAATGATCCGGTCTCCATATCTTTCTGCCAACTGGTTGTCTTGGGTGGCCACGATAACCAAACTGGTCATTGCACGCCTCCGTAAAGCGTTCATGACAAGCGTTGCTTCCGTTTCGTCTAATCGAAAAGTCGGATCATCGATCAGATAGACCTTTCGGGAAATGGCGCAAACACGGGAAAGCGCCAATCGCCGCTTTTGGCCTTTTGAACATTCTTCGATATCCTTGTGAGCATAGGACTCCAAATCGAACTCTTTTAACACGGCCATTGCCTGAAGGGTTTGGTTCTTTCTCCCCCGAACATAGAAGCGGATTGCCAATTGAACATTGGCGATCACCGACATTTCTGGAAACAACCGACAATCTTGAAATCCAAACCCCGTATCCATTACCCGGTATCGTTTCCGGGCACGGCTGGTCATGTGATCCAAGATGAGTCCATTGATCGAGATCACGCCTCCAGAAGTGGGCTCTAACGCTCCAATCAGATTCAGCAATGTCGTTTTTCCTGAGGCCGATTCTCCCACAAGAAAAACCATTCCCGGACCTGAAAGGTCTAAAGAAATATTTTTCAGCACATCTTTGCGTCGGTGTCGCGATTCGTTGTACGATTTGGATACATTGGTAAGCTTTATCAGATATTCATCGGGCATATGGATCATCTTCTTTCCCAATCATTTTTGGAAAGATACTGGGAGAAAGATTTGACTCTGCTATTAGTGCGGAATCGAAAAGGTTAATAATCAGCGCTCGATGTTCATGCCTAGAAAGTTTGATGTAAAATAGTCATCCCGCTTTTATTTTAACATTGTTAATAAAAGCGGTCAATCGACCGTTTCGCTTGAATTCGCTCGTCAAGCGAAATCGGTGTTTCTCAAGCTGGTTTTAATCGTCTTGCGACTGATAGAATAATCATGATTTTTATAACTTCAATATTCCCCATGGGCTTCGGTGCTATTATGATTTTCAATCTGTCATTTCATGGAAGTGATTGATGAATAAAATCGCCTTCCTTATGACATTGCTTACAATTATTCTTGTCACAAAGGAGTTGATTGATGTAAAATAAATCTGTGGTACCATTTACATTCTAATGCCTGTCCTTCATTTTTAAAAAATCTATCCGGCTGTCACGCATCCAGCCAAAGGATAATGGCTATGAATTCCAACGCTTTTGTGACCTTTGTGATGCTGAACGATCATTACATTCCTGGCGCCTTGGTGTTCGCCTTCGCTCTCAAAAAACAGCATGTGTCTTCCGATCTTGTTTGTTTGATTACCCCAGATATTTCCAAGCCCGCCAAAACCGCTTTAACTCACCTATTTGATGATGTCATTGAAACGGATCCGCTGGTTGTTCGCAATAAAGGCTGTCGCTTTTTTCAAGTCCGTTCTTTTTTGTTTACTCGCTTTCAGGCGTTTCGGCTTGGAAAAGACGGCGATTTGGGCAAGGGGTACGATAAACTGCTTGTCTGCGATGCGGACGTCCTGCCAATCAAGGATTATGAATTCTTGTTCGATATTGACGCCCCCGCGGGCATTTTGAACGAATCGAAGGACAATTGTGTCGCTTCCATTGATGGACGTTATTTGGACACCACCACCGATGCCACTCCAACAAAATGGCATTGGCATCGCATCTATCAAGCTATTCCCCACGGGTCAGTGATCCCCGCTGGGATCACTGACCGAGTTTGCGAGGATAACGACAACATGGGGATCAATTCCTGTCTTTATCGGATCGATCCCAACTTAACGGATTACCAATCCATTGTCGCAGATACAAAAAGCGGGAATAGCTGTCAAAAGATTGCCGATTTTCGTTGGCCGGAAATGCAATATTTAAGCCAGAAATTCAGTGGCTTGTGGCATAATATCGACTTAACGTATGCCAGCTTTGAAGGCTATCCCAAACTTTCCATTCTTAACGGCACCCATTTTGCCGG
>JAAYZB010000201.1 GCA_012515085.1 Acholeplasmataceae bacterium | reverse complement strand
TTTATGCGTCTTACGCGCGAAGAAGCATTTGCGATCCGCTATCATATGGGATTTTCGGATACCGAAGACAAAAATAATGTTGGTCGGGCATTCACCTTGTTTCCACTGGCATTCGCATTATCAACGGCCGATATGGAAGCAACATATTTTAAAGAAACGTCGGACGAATAACAGCTTTCATCTTTTAAACGACTTCTTTTCTGAGAAGTTGATTTTTTGATGTGGTAATCATTGATTTATGATATAATGTTCTGAGATTCAAGGAGAACAAAATCATGTCCAAACTCAATGATCTGACTCAAGGCTCAATTATTCAAAAATTATTAATGATTGCCGTACCAATTTTGCTGACGACGATTTCCCAAATGGCTTATAACTTGACCGATATGTTTTGGATCGGCCGCGTGGACCAAATCGGTCTCATCGAAGGCGAAGCGATTTCGGCAATCGGCACTGCCAGCTACATCACCTGGTTTGCTTTTGGCTTGATTTTGGTCGCCAAAATTGGTACCAGTGTCAAAGTCGCCCATTCAGTCGGGGAAAAAAATTGGGATAAACTGCAAAAAGTTGCCAATAATGGTCTTTTTTTAGAATTGTGCTTGGGAATTTTCTTCTCGATCATCATCTTTTTTTTGCGCCGTCCGATTCTTTCAATTTTTAATATTCAATCAGCACAAGTGATTGAATACGCCATGAATTATTTGGCAATCGTGGGTGGACTTTTGGTGTTTCAATTTGTATCCAGCGGGTTCTCGGCCGTCAACGAAGGGCTCGGGAAAACAAAAACGAATTTCAAAATCATGTTGGTGGGATTGATTTTGAACATGATCTTGGATCCGCTCTTCATCTTGGTATTTCGTCTGGGCGTATCTGGAGCGGCGATTGCCACGGTGATTGCTCAAGCAGTGACGATGATTATTTTCTTTTGCCATTACCGCTTCGCTTCGCATAGAATGTTTCAACTGCAGCGAAATCACCTTAGTCTAAAAATGATTGGCGATATCATTCGCATCGGATTGCCTGCCGGAGTGCAGAGCATGTTTTTCACGAGTATTTCCATTTTCATTGCCCGGATGGTATTCGTATATGGCGAATTTGTGGTGGCCGCCCAACGGGTGGGGACCCAAGTGGAACAATTGACTTGGATGATTTCGGGAGGATTTGCGACGGCTCTGACCGTGTTTGTCGGCCAGAACTTTGGGGCTGGGCAAGATCAACGGATCAAAAAGGGATTTGCGATCATGTCGGCAATCTTGCTACCGTACGCCTTGATGATCGCATTATTGCTGAGATTTTTTCCGGAATTTTTAATGGGGATCTTTGTTGATGATCCCGTCACGAAGAACTACGGGATTGCTTATTTGCGGATTATCAGCATTTGTCAAGTGTTCATGATGATGGAAGCGATCGGTACGGGATTTTTTAATGGCATCGGCAAAACTTATATTTCATCCATCATCGGTATCGGTGGCAACCTGTTGCGGATCCCATTTCTTTTCTGGCTAACAAAAAGCATGGCGGAAGAAGGTATTTGGTGGGCACTCAATTTATCCGATATCACCAAAGGATTGATACTTTACTTTGGAGCGATAATTGGATTCACGCAACTTGATCGATTCCGACAGCGAAAGAACGTGGATTTAGCGATTCAAATCCAGGAGAGTATCTAAGACATTTCATCCGCCGTTCGCGGCGGATTTTTTTACAAAACCCACGCAGTTCAACAATGGCTGTGATACAATAGTTTTGAACGAAAACCGCGAACAGACGGGAGAATTACTGATGCATTGGACACTATATCTATTAATCGGGATTGGCGCAATCATTTTATCGATCGGACTATTTATGGCTTATTCACTGGTTCATCCGAAACGCTTAACCATGAAGGGAGCGTATGAACTGGAAAATCAGCGAAGTCCGGGGCTGATGGATAAGTATGATGCTTGGACTCTGGAAAGTTACCAGATTCAATCACCGCAAAAATATTCGCTGCAACTATATCACTTGGCACCAAAAGCAGATAGTCAGCACTTTGTGATCATTGCCCACGGATACGGGTATACGCATCATGGCAGTGTCAAATATGCTCAAATGATGCACGAAAACAATTTTCATGTCATTCTTTATGATGAACGCTATCACGGAGAAAGTGGTGGCAAAAATTGTACGATGGGCTATCGGGAAAAAGACGACCTTCACGAGATCGTTTCCGATACGTTTCGCCGCTATGGCCCGGATATCTTCTGTGGCACCTATGGGGAGTCGATGGGAGGAGCCGCCGTGCTCCTTGAACAAGCTGAGGATTCCCGCATTCAATTTTGCATCACCGATTGCACTTTCGCCGAACTCTCCGACTTGATGGCAGAATTATTAAAACGCAAATTACATCTTCCCCGCTTTCCGATCATCGCCATCGCCAATTTCTGGTTTTGGTTGATGAGTGGTATCCGATTCTCCCAGATTTCTCCTCTCAACGCACTGAAGCAAGCAACAGTGCCCATATTGTTTGTTCACGGAGAAGCGGATTCGTTTATCTCGCCAAGTAACAGCCAACGCCTTTATGATGCTTATAAGGGGCCAAAGCGATTGTATATCGCTGGAAATCAGGCAAGGCACACGGAAGCGTCGCGGAAAAATCCGGATACATACCGACAAGTCCTACGAGAGTTTTTGACCTTTTAC
>JAAYZB010000200.1 GCA_012515085.1 Acholeplasmataceae bacterium | reverse complement strand
ATGAAGCTATGACGGGAGAAAATGCAGGGTTACGCCTTATCGGGCCCTTGCGCGGCCCTATTCAGGAATTATATCGGAAATTCTGTCAATATGAATTATGCTCAGAATATTTTCATTAAGCAGCTTATTGCCTTATACCATTTTAAATCATTGATTGATAGGTTTGTTTCAGGGATCCTCGATGCGAAGAACACGAATCATTTTACAATGATCAACATGAAATTGACGTCCCTATGGATGATCGACCCAGTGCACCTTACTATTTTGTGGATTACGATGAAAGAGTTTATATGGCGGTTCGGTATTATGAAACGCAGTTTATACCATTGTCAATTCCAATGCGATGAATGGTGAAGTCTTACGCTATCGGTTGCCAATTTGGCAAATATTCCCTTTCATTATCGATAGTGTGGCAGTTGTGGGATTAGGAATTTGGCGTTTCTTCGTGATCCGTAAGGATCTGAAGAAAATCAAGGGGAATAAAGGATCATTCAACTTTCATGAACCAATAATACTTTCCAAAATAAAAAAAGGATCCATTTGTCAATGAGCTTTGGAATAAATGGTGAAGTTCCACCACCATAGGATTGAAAATCGAAAAGACAAGAGTACTTGTGATATAATAATAAAGACCAATCATATCATTATTTCATCATGTGAGGGATAATATCATGAAAAAATATCCGTATTTAATTGTCGGAGCCGGGTTCACCGGCGCGACATTCGCCCAGCAAATGCAAAGTCAGGGAAAGCAATGTCTGGTGATTGAGAAGCGACCGTATGTCGGAGGCTTATCGTATACCGAAGACATTGAAAATATTGATGTTCATATTCACGGCGCCCACATCTTTCATACGAATCGAAGCGATATCTGGAATTACGTCAACCAGTTTTCAATGTTCAATCATTTCATCAATTCGCCGATGGCCATTTATCAGGGGAAAATATATAATCTCCCATTTAACATGAACACATTCTCGAAAATGTGGGATATCACCTCCCCCTTAGAAGCAAAAGCCATCATCGACGATCAGATAAGAACCTATGGCGTAAAAGACCCCCAAAACCTTGAAGAGCATGCTATTAGCTCCGTTGGCAAGGATATCTATGATGTGTTGATCAAAGGGTATACAGAAAAGCAATGGGGTATGGAGGCGGTGAAATTGCCGGCCTTCATCATCAAACGATTGCCGATCCGATTCACCTATGACAACAACTACTTTGATGATCGCTTCCAAGGCATCCCCGATGAGGGGTATACCAAAATGATACAAAATATGCTGAAAGGGGTGGACGTTGAATTAAATACGGATTATTTTTCGAATAAAGAATATTTTGATTCACTGGCCGAAAAGACGGTCTATACCGGACCAATCGATCGTTTCTTTGACTTCCAATACGGCCGTTTGGATTATCGCAGTCTTCGGTTTGAAACCGAAGTTTTGGCTTGTTCAAACTATCAAGGCAACGCAGTTATCAATTATACGGAGAAGTCCGTCCCTTATACTCGAATCATCGAACACAAACATTTCAATCCGAAACCCAATCAAATTAAGACGGTGGTCACACACGAATATCCGGAGGTGTTTGATCTCGCTAATGAGCCTTATTATCCAATCAATAATTCAGAAAACCAACAGTTATATCAACGATATTTTGCGTTGTCAAAGAAATATCCCCGGGTGATTTTTGTTGGAAGATTGGCGGAATATAAGTATTACAATATGGATCAAGCAATTACCAGTGCAAGGGATAGAGTCAAGGAAGAGCTCGATAAAACCACGCGATGAGCTTATGCATCAGACTTGCTTGACAGAGAGGATCACTATCAAGAATTGATAATGAATGATACCCGTTAAGACGATAAAAAAAGACGATTGTGAAAATCGCCTTTTTTTATTGGTAAGTATATAAAGAAATCGGATGCGTGATGTTTTGACAATGGAATCATCGAACAACAAAAAGACGGATTTTGAAATTTCGAAAAAAGGACGGAACAAATGACTTTGTAATCTCTGAGTACCGGGATGACCCTCAATCAAGCCAATATCCGATGGGTGATGATTATCCGATCATGTATTGATTAATGATGGATTCCAACCACTCTTGTTTACCGGGTTCGTTGGGTTCCAACGTATTTTTATTCATCACATACGCCGATAATTCTTTGAATCCCACTTTGTTTTCCACGATGTCTTTACCAATGCCTTGGGTGTAGCTGCGATACCGCTGTTTTAAATTTGTTTCCAATACTTGATCTTTCCATAGTTTGGCAGCGATTCGCAGGCCGGCCGCGTAAGTGTCCATGCCCGCGATATGAGCGATCAAGAGATCGTCTTTTGTGAACGATGCGCGTCTCACTTTAGCGTCAAAGTTCAGGCCGCCGGTCGTGAAGCCGCCCATGCGGAGCACTTCGTACATCACGAGAGTGGCATCAACAATGCTGGTAGGGAATTGATCCGTATCCCATCCCAAAAGCAAATCGCCTTGATTGGCGTCAATGCTGCCAAGAAAACCATTATCCGCCGCGAGGCGGAGTTCGTGATTCATTGTGTGAGTGGCCAAGGTGGCATGATTGGTTTCAATGTTCAATTTGAAATCCTTGTCAAGGCCGTATTGATGCAAAAAGGAAATGACCGTGGCACTGTCAAAATCATATTGATGTTTGGTGGGTTCTTTGGGTTTGGGTTCAATGTAAAATTGACCTAGGAACCCGATTTCCTTGGCATAATCCACCGCCATATGGAGAAAACGGGCAAAATTATCCAACTCTAGTTTCATATCGGTATTGAGGAGGGTTTCATACCCTTCTCTTCCGCCCCAGAAGACATAGCCGGCACCGTTCAAGCGGTGGGTGATTTCGAGCGCTTTCTTGACTTGGGCGGCACTATAGGCAAAGACGTCCGCATTGGGACTGGTGCTGGCACCATTGACAAAGCGTTTATTCGCAAACAGATTGGCGGTGCCCCACAATAATTTGATTTGAGTCCGCTTCATCTCTTGTTCGATCACCGCCACAATCTCGTCTAGCACCCGATTGGTTTCCGCTAGCGTTTCTTGTTCGGGGGCGATGTCGCGGTCATGGAAACAGAAATATTCCATTCCCAGTTTTTCCATGAGTTCAAAAGCCACTTTGACCCGGACTTTGGCCCTTTCGATCGGATCAGTGATCGTGTCCCATTCTCGCTCCATGGTGGCTTTTCCAAAGGGATCGATGCCTTCACCGGTTAAGGTATGCCAGTATGCCAAGGAAAATTTCAGATGATCTTTCATCGGTTTTCCGAAGATCATTTCCTTTGGGTCATAGTATTTAAAGGCAAATGGATTCAAGCTCTTGGAACCTTCGTATTGAATTTTGGGAATGTGGTCATAAAAATGCATAATGATCCTCCTGAGGGACATTCGGAAAGACAGCTGGTCTTTTTTTTTGCCTACCCTTTCCAAATGACTATTTTAATAGAATCTCCTAACTCATATTATATAATATTTTTCGCTAGATTGCACGGAAAAAAGAGCGGAAATTCGCTCTTTTTTCGAATCAAACGACACATATTCCATTTAAAAAAATGTTGATTGTCAAGAAGCGTCAGGAGGAATTCGGTTGAAAAAGAAGAAGCGAGGATTATTTTGCGTAATATGGAGATGAAAGCCAACTATTTAAAATAAGTCAAGATAAAAAAAACAAATAGTGGTTATGATATCAAGGCATACTAAAAAGAATACCTTATGACACATCTAGATCTTTGAAATTTAAATATGTTAATGAGTATTTATTGAATACGTTGAATTGTTCTTTAAAATGGAACGAATCACTCTCATCAATTTTTTGGTGACGTGACCAATAATCACACGATGACGTTTACCTTCGGCTTTCTTTTTGAGATAGTAAGCTTTAAAAACAGGATCAAATTTAACTGCAACTTGCGCGACATGATAAATGGCGAACCTTAAAATAGACGACCCACGTTTTGATATTTTATAACTACCTTCAAAGTTTCCTGACTGATAAACGGATGGATCTAGTCCAGCGTAAGCCAGAAGTTGGTCGTCAGTCTTAAAACGATGAATATCGCCGATTTCAGCGAGTATAATCGCTCCAGTTGTATAACCAATACCGGGAACAGATAAAAGTGTCGTTTGAGATTCATCGACATGATGGGTGATTTCAAGTTCAATATCACAAGCCTGGTCTTTGATCATCAGAATTCGTTTAATGGTCTGTTTAATCGAAAAAGAAAGCGCTGAGCTATCAATACCAATCGAGGATGAATGAAGATCTTTTAGCATTTGAGCTTCTCTGATCCCATGATGTCCTTTAGAGGATTTTCTAATCAGTTCTCTAAGTGTTTCCAACCTGACGCGTTTAAATTCGGATAAAGATGCATAACGATTTAACACCTCTAGGGAGGCT
>JAAYZB010000199.1 GCA_012515085.1 Acholeplasmataceae bacterium | reverse complement strand
GTATAATCCACCTGGCACGCAGTTGGATTTGGACAGTAGACATCGTCGTAATAGGCTGCCTGGAGCGCTTTTAACTGCGAGGCATATAAGAGATATAATGGGGCATTTTGATTCATGGCATAGGTTAATAGTTGGTCAGCGGTGATGGACTCTTCATCATAGGTCGCAACCGTGGTCGCATGACCATCGCCTTCCATTTCATACTCCGAATCGACCGATTGATAATCAATTGCCAAATAGTAATCCAACAGTTGGAAATCATGAGTGTTTCGGAACTCGACCAACCGCGCACTCACAAATCCGGTGCTTTTCAGATTAGTGTCAATGATCGTTTGCTCGATCTTTTCATAGAGATCCGCTCCAATCAAGGCCTTGAGCGCTGCCTCATCGCCGTCAAAATCAGTGGTGTCGGCCTTAACGGTTTTTGACAAGTTACAAATCATGTAATAAGAGGTGTCTTTCGATCCGTAATATTTGGCTGGAACATACGTATAAAAGAGTGACGATTCCGGGTTGGCTTCACTTTCCGAAAGCGTCCCCAATGACTGATACAAGAACTTGGTCAAATTGGGATTAAAAGCGTTGATTGTCGCATACTCCACGACCAAATCCGGATTTGCTTCCAATTCACTGATGGTCGCTGTTTCTTCCAGGAGTGTGCGATAATCGCCATAGACCAGATTATACATTTGGATAAAAGCAACAATCACTTCGTCATTCGTCAACTTCACCGTATTCGTCTCGTCAAACCGCGTGACTTCATTGATGGGTTTGGTTCCGGTATATCGATACAAAAAGCCATCGCTTCTCCCGACCAGATTCAACGATTCCATGATATTCCGAGCATCGGGCTCACTGGTAAACCGGATTTTGATGGTTCGGAGATCCGGTTCCATATTTTCTTCATAATATTTGGCAATCGCCTGTGGACCGATGTACCAAGATTCTTCTTCATTTTCCGCTAAAGACATTTGGTTGATCGCGAAATTCTCCCGAGCGATGACCAACCGAAGATAGGATTCTGGGTTTTCTTGAAACCCAAGGATCCTCAAGTTCTCCAGATACAGTCGCTCCGCTTCCGCTTTTTCTTCCGGAGTCATATCGGAAATCACGGTATCATCCGTGGTCCCATAAGTGAGTTCCTTGATTTTTTCGGCAATTTCCGAAGAGGTCACAGAAGCGATTTGGGTTGCTAACAAATCTTCGTCAATCATCATGAGCAATTGATTCAAGCCGTCATTGATCTTGATCTCTTCATAGAGATCTTGATAAGTAACCGAAAAACCATCCCCCTGGAAATAGACCAGATCGGGATAGGTGATCGCCGGAATGATCGCCTCGGGATCGATGATTACATCCGAGGTGGTTGATTGATCTTTACAGCCTAAAAGTGTCAAGCCGAGGGTGAGGGAAAGCAACCCAATCAGCCATTTTTTTGTGGTTTTCGCATTCATAAATAGTAGTCTCCTTCATTTGGGCACTTTCTTATATTATATAACAAAGGCGCGG
>JAAYZB010000198.1 GCA_012515085.1 Acholeplasmataceae bacterium | reverse complement strand
CTATGACCATTCCGACTGCCGTGGGTATCCCACCGACTAAACCGAGCAACCCCATGGCTTGGCCTCCCGTTATTGGACCCTCGAGCACGTAATCACAAAAATAAGTCATCGACCCGTTTTTGATCAGGCCCCCAAATTGAAACAACAGAAAATAGACAATGATGATCCACCAATATTTATTGGATACCACCGCTTTGATCTGTTGGATCATGGGGATCTTCTTATCCTCAATGTTTAGTTTCACACCTTCTTCGGTAATTCTTTCACGAGTATTGTAATACTCAACCAATACACCGATGAAAGTAACGACGGAAAGTGCGATAATGAATATCCGCCAATTACTTAAACTTGCAGCGGCGTTGATGGTATTCACTCCACCAACGGATTCGATGACAAACAATTTGCTTTGTAAAAACATCGGCACAATCATGCTGGCCACGATCCCTACCGCCGCAACAGCGGAGGCATTGGAGAAGGTTGACAAAAGTCCTCGCTTCTTCGAATCCCGGGTTGAGAGCCCAACCATCGCACTGTGGCTGGCGTAAAAAATCGGATAGAAGAGAGAGTAGTAAATGTTATAAGAAATACAAATCCAGAGCATTTGGATCGCGGGGTTCGACCCGGGAACCAAAACGATCGCCAACAACCCAGCTGGTAGCAACAAGGAAGAAAGCAACATGTAGGGCCTTGCCTTTCCTTGTGATGTCCGCGTTTTGTCGATCAATCTACCGCAAAAGAGATTTCCGACAACAACGAGCACCACGGAAAGCAAGGGCAACAATATCGAGAAAAAGCCGAAAATGCTCTTATTTGTCCAGCCGATGACATCCGAATAATAGCGGTTGATATAAGACCCGAATACCGCATTGGAGATTAATGCCAGAAACGGTCCGATAAAATAGCCAAGGATCATTTCCTTGGGTTTTACTTCCGCTGAATTAATGCTCGTTTTGAAAATCGGGGAATCAATAAAACCCTTTTTGATTGCTTGTTCTGTTTCCATTTCTGCCTCCAGTTTTAATGTTAAATTTTTTGATTGAAAGAAAACTTGCCGCTATGTAAGGCTTTTTCCTCACCGTCTGGCATCACCAAATGGCAATGCGTTCCAACGGGAACTTCCACATCAATACTGAATCCATCATCATCGATCTGCCAACCGCTCTTGATCACGCCATAAGGACATTCAAAAGTGGCTGATGCCTGGGTTATTCCCCCGCCTAAAACGGGTTTGATTTGGAATTCTTTATATCCTCCCTTTAGGGGTTCGATTCCGGCAATTCTCTTATAGAAGAAGTTTCCTACGGCTCCGTTTGCATAATGGTTGAAGGACACCATTCCTTTTGTGCCGTCATCCGCTCCGGTATTTGACCCTCCGTCTGGTCTCAAAGCATCCCAGCGTTCCCAAAGGGTGGTCGCTCCAGCTTTGACTTGATACAGCCAGGATGGACAGCTTTCCGTCAGCAGCATTTTATAGGCGTCTTCCACTCTGTCATTATCACATAGAGCAAACAGAATAGACGGAGTCCCCGGAAAACCAGTCGCGATGTTGTAATTGTTCTCTCTTACCAGTTTAGCGAGATTTTCGGCCGCCTTCGCCTTTGTTTTTCCTCGGAAGACCTCGTAGACTATCGGCAATACGTAAGCAGTTTGAAACTCCTTTTTCAACTTGCCGTTGCCGTCGGTAAAGACGTCGACATAAGCACTTGATATTTCTTGATATAACTTGTTGTAATAAAGCGCGTCCTCTTCATACCCTAGTTCATTGGCAATCTTCACCATCAGCCTGCATGAGTTCGCAAAACAGGCCGTTGCCGTCCATTTCCCCCGGCCCATCCAAGCCCAGAGGCCGAGATTGGGAGCACACCAGTCGCCGTAGTGATGTCCCAGACTCCAAATCCGCCTTCTTTTGCCAATAGAGAAAAGCTGTGCCCAGAATTTACAAGCTTTGAGATACTTTTTCATTGTCTCGTAATTGGTGAGTAGAACGTCAATATTGCCCCTCGCCATGTATTCCGCCCACGGAACCAAGATACAGCTATCTCCCCAATGATCGATGGCCATGACGAAAATCGACTCATAATTCGTGGGGAAGACCACATGCGGAATCGTCACTGGGATCCCACCCGTTCTTTTTTGATCGGTCCGTAGATCCCTTAACCATTTGTCATAAAAACGCGACGTGTCGAAATTGAACGATGCCGTGGAAGAGAACAGCGCGATATCTCCCGTCCAGCCCATTCTTTCGTCACGTTGCGGGCAGTCGGTGGGGATATCCACGAAGTTCGATTTGGAACTCCAGACAATATTGCTTTGAAGTTGATTGATCAATGCGTTTGAACAATGAAAGGTCCCCGTCTCCTTTAAATCTGAATAGAGCGCTAAAGCGGTTAATGTGAGATCTTCCGCTTTTATTCCCGTGACGCTAACATAACGAAAACCCATAAAGGTGAATGAAGGCGAGTATTCTTGTTGCTTCTTGTCATTGCAGATGTATGTCAGTTCGGCTTTTGCGGTTCTTAGTGGCTTCGTGAAGAGTTTGCCATCCATTAGGATTTCCGCATGCTTGAATACGATTTTCTGTCCCTTTGCGCAATGTGCAAATTTCGCCTTGATCACTCCGGCGAAATTCTGTCCGAAATCATAGATCAAAGTGCCATCTTCTAAGGTCGAAGTCGCAACGGGTTGGAATTCTTCATGCGCGCGAACCGGCTCGCCATAGGTGACGTAAAAATTGGGGTGGAAGGGTACTTTTTCGATGCTGGCGTTGATCCAAGGCGATTGACTCAAATCAACTCTGGCATCAACCACTTCGCCATCATAGAAATCCGCTTCTTTGACGACCCCTTGTCTTGTCACTTGCCAAGTATCATCCGTTCCGATGACGGTGGTTGAACCATCTTGATACTCGACTCTGATTTCCGAGAGGAATGCCTGTCTTTTTGCAAATATCCTATTTCGAAGGGCGTGTGTGAATTTCCCGACTGCCCACCCGCCGCAAACGGTCGCGGTCAGGATATCGTTCCCGTGCAAATGATGGGTGATATCGTAGATCTGATATTGCATTTGGTGATGGTAGGATGTGAAACCGGGAGTAAAATAGTCATTGCCTATTTTTTTGCCGTTGATATGGATCTCATAGATCCCGAGTGCGGTGCTTACCACTCGCGCACTCCGAACGGGTTTCGTCAAGACGAGTTCCTTCTTGAAAACCATTGGCTCTGGAGAACACTTTTTTTGCGTGAACTTATAGGTGCCGTCGGTGATCCACTGAGCCTGCCACGCCGTTCCCATTCTTCCGGTTGCAAAGGTGGTTTCTGCCTCAACCTTTTGGGAATGATTATCCTCTGCCACCAAATTCACATGATAGGTTGTAAAGGGGTTGAGTTTGTCACCTTGATAGATGATGCCGATTTGTTCTTCTGTCACCGTATTCCAACCATTAACGCTGAGGTGTGCTTTGGTGAGAGTTACATCTTCGTTATCGCTTTCAAGCGCAAACGAAAACTGTGGCCGACTCTTATCGGTGATACAATTCTCCTTTAGGTTATCCGTCTTGATATAGGATATTTTCAACATAGCAGTATCCCTCCTTTTGTATATTTAGTCGGTGTGAAGGCCGTTATTCGCCATCACATCAAAAGATACTCCCTGAACGGCTATTGCGATTGATGTCACAGAACCCATTAATGGATGCATAAAAGTGTGTCCAAGATCGGTGATGATGGTGACGAACCCTCATTGGCGATTTCAAAGAAAAAACGATGCTAAATCAGCCATTTGCGATATGGTCAAAAGACAATACTCACCTAAAAGTGTCAACTAGAGTGGGCTAAAATCAAGAAAAACGATGGGTGAACGGCCTTAGCGCTTCGAGAAATCCTGTTTCATGAAAAAAAGACAATCGGACAAGATCGCGTGATTCTGGGTAAAAATAACTTAAAAGACGAAAAAAGAATACTTAAAAAAACACGATATCAAACAACGTATCGCTCAGAAACAGAGAGATATCTCTCAAACCTTTCCTAATCGACCCATTCATACTGGATTAACTTTTGGCTTGAATACAATCATTCTCTTAATTATTATCACTATTTTAACAATATTTTACAATCCCCATTTCCTAAACTGTCGCTTTTTAACCGTAATCTTCACTTCACAAAAAAAAGACAGATGTCTGTCCTTTGGTTCTCTTGATATCATTGAATATCTAGAGGATGGCATTGAGCCATATGGTGTGATGTGTGATTGGGATCCCGGTTCTATTCTGTTGCCGGTATGATGATGTTCAATTGAAACAGATTGTTTTTCGTATCAATCGAGAGCGTCCCACCGTATTTTTCGACAATCATCCGAATGCTCTTCATTCCAAATCCGTGATAGTGAATATCAGCCTTTGTTGTTTGAGGCAATTCATCAAACATATAGAGTTCCCCTTGATATGGGTTCTCAAAGTGGATAGAAATCATGCTCATGACTTTCTTAATATGGATGCTGATAGACTTGCTGTCACTATCGATTTTCTGCACGGCCTCGATCGAATTATCGAGCGCATTGCCAAATAGCGAATAGATATCCGACGAGCGCATGAAGAAAAGGCTGTTGCCATCTGCGATGCAATTGATTTTTATATTCTGTTTGGAGCATTCATAGGCCTTTTCGAACAGAATGATATCCAAGGCTTCGTTTCCCGTTTTCAGATTGATGTCGCACATGGAAATGATATTATGCAACTCTTCGATCTCTTTGGAATTGATTCGTCCTTCCAGTTGAGCCATTTGATGTTTCATATCGTGGAACTTGACATTGAACAACTCATAGGTATGCTTTGAGGATTTCATCTGCTTTTTTTGCAGGACAAGCATCTGTTCCAAAGTCGCGAGTTCATGTCCCTTGTAAGAAATCTCCAGCAGACTGTATTGATAACTCAAGGTCAGCAAACAGCATAGAATATCATAGATGGCAAGCATTAAATATATCGAATAGTCGTTTCGATAACTGTACTGCCCAAGCACGATAGAGACCAAGGTCAGGGGAATGGTCAATAAGATGATCTGATTGTTTTTGAGTTTCGTGATATCATAACTTTCCAACCGTTTCGCAAACAGAAAAAAGAAAAGCACATATATCGCCGGCACCGTTAAAAAATAAATGATCGATGTGTTGTCGAATCCCAATTTTATTTCCGCAATGCTTTGAAAAACCTCTCCGACCTTATATGCGCTATGTTGCGTCGCAAATGCGCCAATCTCGCAAAAAACCGCCGTTCTGAACGGGATTTTAAAACAAAACATCAAAAACAGGATGGTGATAAAAACGATTGTGGAAT
>JAAYZB010000023.1 GCA_012515085.1 Acholeplasmataceae bacterium | reverse complement strand
AGTTCAAAAAGCTTGTCGACAATGATTTCTTCCAGTTCTTTCGGATTCTGAACGCTTCGTTTCTTGACTTCCGCTTTCAGAGACAAAATGAAGTTGACGACGGTATCGACTCCGATGTCGGCGAGGATAAATATTTCCTCCAACCGGTCGTAAAGACTTTGATCGATCTTGCCGGAATTTGTCAATAAATCCTTCAGCGTCGCAAGGGAGCCTTGACGAGTCTTGGCCATCCCCAATTTATATTTTTCGCGTTGGATTTTCTTATCCTTATTTTGGAATAACCGTTGTAAAAATCCCATGGGTTCCCTCCTGTTTGCTAAGAGTATTATATCATAGATTCCAGTAAAATCCGAACGGATAATCGCCAAAAAAACCCCGCGGTTTTTTGATCCGCGGGCGAGCCTTATTCGATTTCTATTTTAGGAATGGTTTTTTCGACCTGATACCCGCAATTTTCCTGATCGAGACATTGGATCGTCTTGTCTGGAAGCTTTATCAGCGGCATGTTACAGTTGGGACAGAGTTTGTGCGTGTCAGACCCAGGTGCAATGTATTTGCATCTGGGATAGTTGCTGCAACCATAAAACTTGTTGCCTTTGTTCTTCCCTTTTCTGGCAACCCGTTCTACCAGCGTGCCTTTGTGGCAGGAAGGGCAAATAACCCCCGTGTCTCTGGGTTTTTCTCGTTCCTTCTCTTCGGGCTTTGGCTTGATATATTTGCATTTGGGATAATCGCTACACGCCTCAAAATCCCCGTATCTACCACGCCGATAAACCATTGGAGAATGGCACAACGGGCAGAGTTCTCCAGTCTCTTTGGGTTGTTCTTTTTGCATTTTTTGAGAGGCACTTGCGACAAGCGGTTCAAAATAATTGTAAAAATCAGCTATGACAGTGAGTTGTTTCGCCTCGCCTTTTTCAATGTCATCCAAGGTATCTTCCATCCGTTTGGAGTAATCCGCGCTGACAAATTCCTGAAAGTATTCATCTAATTTTTCAATCGTTAATATTCCTTGTTCAGTCGGTTCGAATTTTTTCTCTTTGATTGTCACATAATGGCGACTTTTCAAGGTCTGGATCGTTTGCGCATAGGTCGAGGGGCGACCAATGCCCAATTCTTCCATTTCTTTGATCAATTTGGCTTCCGAATAGCGAGCGGGCGGAATGGTGAAAAGTTGCTTCTTACAGACATCGTTCGCCTTGAATTGAGAGCCTTTTTCCATTTTCGGCAGCTGATTCATTGACTCCTCATCAGCATCATATTTTCCATAAATCCGCTTATAACCATCAAAAATAGGTTGATTGCCAACAGCGCGGAAACTTGCTTCGCCATTCGTCAGTTCAACCACGGTTTGGTCGAACTGAGCGGACTTCATCAAACTCGCCACCGTTCTCAAGAAGATCATCTGATACAACAAAAATTCTTCCCGCGTCAAAAAAGCCTTGATTGCTTCCGGTGTCAAAGACAAATCGGTCGGTCGGATCGCTTCGTGCGCTCCTTGGATTTTGTTGCTTTTCGGAGCGATTTTCACATGCCCAAAATAAGCGGGTCCATAAGTTTTCTTGATATATTGCTCACACTCTTGGACAAACTGGGGGTTCAGCCGAATGGAATCGGTTCGCATATAAGTGATAAGTCCGGTGATTTGGCTTCCGATAGCGACCCCTTCGTAGAGTTTTTGGGCAACCTGCATTGTCTTTCGCGAGTTCATATTTAAACGATTTGAGGCTTCTTGCTGCAAAGTCGAGGTGATAAAAGGCGGCTTGCTCGCCAGTGACTTCCGCGTAGTTTTCACCGAGGTAACATGGAAATCGGACGTCAATGTTTGAAGGATCTCGTCGGCTTTTTGAGATGTGGGTATTTTGGCTGGCTTTTGTTGCCATTTGGCTAGCTTCGCTGAAAATTCAGGGAAACTCGCGTGAATCTCATAATATTCGGTCACGACGAACTTGTCGATTTCCTTTTCCTTATCGACTATCAGTTTGAGCGCAGCGCTTTGTACGCGGCCGGCTGATTGTGATTTGATTTTACTCCGGAGTAGCTTGCTCAACTTGAACCCAATGATCCGGTCGATGATCCGTCGGGTTTCTTGGGAAGAGACCAAATCCATATCGATGGCGCGCGGTGCTTGAAAAGCGGCGAGCACCGCTGGCTTGGTGATTTCATTAAAGGCCACTCGGCTTACCGGTTTATTCCCGATCGTCAACGTCTCTTGCAAGTGCCAACTGATGGCTTCGCCTTCGCGATCCGGGTCGGTCGCGAGGATCACTTCATTGGCCTTTTTCACTGCCGAGTTCAATTGCTTGACGATGTCTTGTTTTTCCGTAAGAATCTGATATTCCGGTTTGAACTGATTTTTGACGTCGATTCCCAACCCTCCAGGACCCGATATCGCCAAATCGCGAATATGGCCTTTGGACGCCACGACTTTGTAGTCGCTACCCAAATATTGCTCAATGGCTTTGGATTTGGTGGGGGATTCAACGATCACTAGTATGTTTGACATGGATAACACCCTCGTTTCAAGGATAATAATACTGAGTTGAATCGGGCTTGTCAACCGTTTTTGATTGAAAAAAAGCCACGTTGCTCTTTGGTATCTTCCTTAATATTATAAATATTAGCAGTCGAAAAAAAACTTCCTTAGCGGAAAGTTTTTCTTACTGAAAGATGATAAAAGTCATCCGATCTTTCCCTTGCATGTCTTGCTCGGTATAGATCTTCGCGGAAGGAAATGCTTTTTGTCCCCATCCCCGAATTTTGCTAGCGGCATGATAGGCGTGTTCAAAGGCCATGAATCCGGGATGTTTCAAATACTTCGGCGCTTCCTGAAGGATGCGGTCGTAAAAATCGAGCCCGTCACGCCCGCCAAACAATGCCACATGGGGTTCGTAATCCAAGATGATCTTCGCAACCTTTTCGGTTTCCGGAATATACGGGGGATTGGCAACAATGATGTCGAAGGTTTCTCCCTGCAAAGATTCGAAGAGATCTCCTTGAAAAAATGAAATATCCGCCTGTAGTTTTGTCGCATTCTTCTTCGCCACCGCCAATGCTTCTTGACTGATATCGGAAGCAAAAACAAGTGCGTTCGGCAATTCCATTTTGAGAGCAATTGCTATGCATCCAGAGCCGGTGCATAGATCCAGGATTTTGACTGGTTGAAAAGGGAAAAGTCCATCGGCGAGTTCCAAGACTTTTTCCACCAATTCTTCGGTTTCAAAGCGGGGAATCAGAACACTCTCGTTCACAGTGATTGGATACCCGAAAAAAAGTGTCTCGCCAATAATGTATTGCACGGGACAATCATGACAGATATATCGATCCAACCCGTCCATGAACTGAGCAATGGCTGCCTCGGGCATTTCCTCGTTGAACTTCAAATACAGTTCGGTTGGCTTCAATCCCGAAAAATGGAGAAACAACATTTCAACAGCTGATGTTTCTTTATCCTGTCGCCGCGCCAGTTTTTTTCCTTCACGAAGAGTCGTTTCATAACTGGCCATCAACGTCGTCTCCCGAAAGTTTTCGCCGTTGTTCTTCAGCAATCAACGCATCGATCACCGAATCCAGTCTTCCTTCAATCACTCGGTCCAATTGTTGGATTGTGAAGTTGATTCGATGATCCGTCACGCGGTTTTGTGGATAGTTATAGGTCCGAATCTTTTCGGACCGGTCTCCCGTTCCGATTTTCACCTTGCGCTCTTCGCCTTCTTTATCTAAGCGTTCCTGAAGCATTTTATCATAAAGACGGCTTCGCAATATCCGCAGGGCTTGGGCCTTGTTTTCGTGTTGGCTTTTGCCGTCTTGACACTGAACGATCGTCCCTGTCGGAAGATGTGTCAAACGAACGGCAGATTTTGTGGTGTTGACTGATTGTCCCCCAGGACCTGAGGAACAAAACGTATCGATGCGAACTTCTTCCATATCGATATCAAACTCGAACTCTTCGGCTTCGGGGAGCACCAACACCGTCGCTGTTGACGTATGGATCCGTCCTTGAGCTTCGGTTTCCGGTACTCGTTGAACTCGGTGAACCCCGGATTCATATTTCATATAGGAATAAACACTGTCTCCGTTTAAAAGAAATTCAATTTGGCTAAACCCGCCGGCTTCAGCCGGTTCGGCCGCAATCGTCTCCAGTTTCCAGCCCTTGGATTCGGCGTATTTCGCATACATCCGGAACAAATCCCCAGCGAAAATGTTGCCTTCATCCCCGCCCGCTGCGCCACGGATTTCGACGATAACATTTTTTTCGTCATTCGGATCTTTCGGTATCAACAATATTTCCAGCTCATTTTCCAGATTTGCCAGTTGTTCGTGAAGCGACTCGTTTTCCGTTTCT
>JAAYZB010000197.1 GCA_012515085.1 Acholeplasmataceae bacterium | reverse complement strand
TTTTTTTAGAGAATCCACTAGAATGATCGGCGATTTTCTATCGCCTTGGATAAGGTCTTTTCGTCCGCGTATTCCAAGTTTGTGCCCACTGGGACGCCATACCCGATTCTTGTTAACAATAAATCCATATTTTTGACGACCCGCTGGATGTACATCGCGGTGGCTTCGCCCTCTTGGGTCGCAGAGGTGGCGATAATGAGTTCTTTGACTTCTGATTGTTGGATCCTTGGCCAGAGTGATGCCAAATTCAATTCATCCGGTCCCAAACCGTCCAGTGGCGAGAGCGCCCCATGAAGCACATGATATATTCCACGGAATTTATTGGATTTTTCAATCGTGAATACATCTTTTGGCGATTCAACTACCATGATGACGGATTTGTCGCGATTGGGATCCTGACAAATAGCGCAAGGATCTGTTTCCGTCAAATGACCGCAGATCCGGCATCGACCAATTCGAGATTTGATTGCAGATAGCGCCTGAGAAAAGCGATCAAGCGCTTCTTGGTCAAAATGATTGACGGTATATAACGCATATCGCTCCGCGGTCTTTCGGCCGATACCCGGGTATTTCATGAATTCACTGATCAGCTCTTCGAGTGCCTCGGGATAAATCATCAGAACGACCCCGGCAGCTTCATTCCCTGAGAAAGGGTTCCCAGTGTTTCTTCCATTTCCCGATCCACTTTTTTGAATGCGTCGTTCAGTGCGACCACAATCAAATCCTGAATCATTTCCAGGTCGTTGATGTCGACTTCCTCTTTTTTGATTTGAATCGATAGCACTTCTTTGGTCCCCTTGACCGCCACTTTCACAATCGATCCTCCGGCTTGTCCATAAAAGGTTGACGCGTGGATCTCTGCCTGAGCTTTCTTCAGGTCCTCCTGCATTTTTTGAATTTTTTTGATCACTTGCGGATTGATCATCTGAATCACCTCCCGCTTACCGTTTCACTTTGACAAAATCGCCAAAGATGTTCACGGCATCTTCTACGATTTTTTCTTCTTTGACCACCGTCTCTTCGCTTACCTCGTTGGAGACATCTCTTAATTCCGCACAAACGATTGGAGACAATTTGATATTACGTTTTTTTTGATGCCACTGAATCGCGAATTCTTCAGCGACCTCCGTGAAGATATCTTCCGGCAATGCCATATAGTCGATTTCCCGGTTAAACGCTTTGTATAGGGCTTCCCGTACAATGCGTTTCACGGAAGGTTTCATCATTTGATTACAGAAAGCGGCGCTCGAGAAAGTCACAATGATTTTGTCAACCGAGCTTGCTTTGATGGCCCCGCTGGCAAATCTGGCGGCATATTGCTGATGGGGAAGCGTTTGGTTGGCTTTGATTAGCCGGTCCCAATGGTCGATCAGATATAACTTGTCATCGCGGTTGCCGTTATTTAAAACCGCTTCGATAAACTCGATATTATAAGTATTCCCCAAGTTGCAGGGCTTGGATCTGGTGGCAGGGGCTTTTTCCGTGTCGTCCAAAAGTGCTTCCTCGTCCGGTTGATCCGCTTTTGCTTCTGCTTGGGGTTCATCCATCGTTGGCTCGGGAAAAGTGGTTTCTTTTTCACTATGCACATCTTCCCTATCGACGGTATCATTTTCCTTTATTGGAGAGACTGATTGTTGAACGTCACGGATTGCTCGTTCTTTTTTGATTTCTTGCGACTCAATTTCCAATTGATCGATTCTGTTTTCAATCTTTTCCATGGAATCGATCCATTTGGCTTCACTATCCGTTTCGGAATCGGTCATCTTGACAAAAGCGAGTTCCAAATACAGTTTCGGCGAATTGCTCCACTTGATGTCATTCAGCGTTTTGATCAAAATATCAAGAACAAAGAAAATCCGGCGATTGCTGGTCATCTTGGCCAATTGAATGAATTGTTCGTTGCTTAAAATGCTGTTGGCAACGCCAGTAATACCAACATTTTTGAACATCAACATGTTGCGGAAAAAGTCCAACAGATTGAGTGTGATTCGATACAATTCTTTTCCTTCGATGATCAATTCATTCATCGACTGGATAGCCCGGGTCGGTTGCATTTCAATGATCGCTTTCGCCATATCGATCTGTTTCTCGACCGAGATGGCGCCACATACTTGGTTGACATCGTCTAACTTGATGTATTCCGGGCTATACGCATGAACTTGATCCAACAAACTTTGCGCGTCGCGAAGGCCGCCTTCCGCAAAAATGGCGATCTGTTCTAAGGCGTCCTCATCGATCACGATTTCCTCTTTACGAATGACTTCATGCAAATTCATCAGGATTTCGCCTACGGTGATGTGTTTGAAGTCAAACCGTTGGCATCGCGATAGGATCGTCAAAGGAATTTTTTGAGGTTCCGTCGTACATAAAATAAAAATCACGTGTTGGGGTGGCTCTTCCAACGTTTTCAACAATGCATTAAACGCATTTGTCGACAACATGTGGACTTCATCGATAATATAGACTTTATATCGGACATACCCAGGTAAATACTTGACTTTGTCGCGCAGTTCCCGGATTTCGTCAACGCCGTTGTTGCTGGCGGCGTCGATCTCGATCACATCACTGATCGATCCGTCTTGAATGCCTAGACAATTGGGACAAATATTACAAGGATTCGCTACCGGTGCCTGTTCGCAATTGATGGCCTTGGCAAAGATTTTGGCAATGGATGTTTTCCCGGTTCCACGAGGACCGCTGAAAAGATAGGCGTGTGCGACCTTATTGTTTTGCAGGGCATTTTGTAATGTGATTGTAATATGTTTTTGACCGGTCACTTCGGTAAAATCTTTTGGCCGGTACACTCGGTAAAGTGCTCGATAGCCCATTTTCATCGCCTTTCTTTCAATAATTCGTTCACAAAATCCAAAGTGGGATTTCGGTAGAAGAGTCCTTGATCGCCATCGATCAATCCTCGATCGTTCTCTTGGATCTGTTCCATGATGTTTCGAATAACTAGCGTGGGAATTTCTTTCATTCTGACGATTGTTCCAGAATGTTGATTATAAGAGCCGCTGGCTGAAATGATTCCGCTGATCGAATCCCGATTGCAATTGATCAATACGCTTGGTTTCATTTTATCAAGGATCAAAAGCCGTGGAGTCGGAAAATGAAGCTCAATTTCATATTGAACATTCTCAATCGAAGAAAGCACCCGTTCGGCCGCATCCTCGATATCGATAATCCGGTTTTTCATATAGTCGTTATCCAATTTGCTAAATGTATCGATCACTTCATTGGCGGCTTGATGGTAAGCATCATATGCGCTTAAGCCTTTGTTGATCAATGTGGTCGCTCGTTCCAGGATCAGCGGATCGCTGATCATCAGTTTATGTGCCTCGAAGATGATGGATATCCCTTCGCTCATTTCATAATGCGTGATACGAGCCAATTGATCCAACTGTTCCGAACTGTTGGAAAGGGCGGCCTTTAACACCGCCATTTGATTGATTTGCTTGGCGGTTCGGTTGGGACGCAACGGATTATCTCGCAGGATATATACTTTTCCAAAAGCGATGCCGCGGTTGATGATGCTCCCTGATATCTGTTCCAATATGTCGTCCTCTTATCATCTATATTATATCGCAAAACAGCAAAAAAGCATAGGGCTTCCGCCTATTTTCCTTTGGGTTCCCGAAGGGTGTTGGTCACAACTTCCATTGCTTTAGCTTCCAATGATTGAGGACGAAATCGTTTTTCCAGCTTCTGAATCGTCCACAGCTCGTTTTCACCGTTTTTCCAGATCTGATAGGCGATTTTTATGCTTTCCTGAAATTTCGGATTCAATTGCAGTTTGCGGAAGTCCTCAATCAAAAATTGACCATTATTCCTTAATTTCGTACTGATCATTTCCAAAAATTCGTTTTGGTCGTTGTTTTTACCTTTTCGAGACGCTATCTTGTAAATGATGACGTCTCCCACATAATAGATCAACGTAAAAACAAAGGGCATAAACCAAAGACTGACGAGCTCCGACGCTTCCGCTCTATCCGTTAACAGCATATAAAGTGAATACCCCAAAATGATTGCTGCTGACAAAGCGAAGATGCCGAGATAGAATTTTAATGGTTTTTTCTTAGTTTGCATGCTATCACCTAAAAGTATTATACAATAGATTCCCTGGTTTATGGTAAAATGTTTCTGGTGATTCCTATGCAAAAAGAAACAATCGTTGGTCAAGCGACTGCGAGCGGCATCTCCGCTTTGAATATCATTCGAGTTTCTGGAAACGATGCAATTGAAATCGTCAA
>JAAYZB010000022.1 GCA_012515085.1 Acholeplasmataceae bacterium | reverse complement strand
GCATGCATGATTGCGGAACTGAGCAAGGTAATCTGGTTTTGTTGGTAAGTTTCCGGATGTGTCGATTGGAAGAGGTTGCTTAAAGTAATCGACCCGTTGAATGCGGAAATGTCTCCGCTCACGCCCAATACTTCGATGGCTTCAAAGAACGCATGAATTTCATCGATATGGACAAAATCTTCAAGAATATCATTTTCCAGGCGAATCTGAAGCAGGTCATACACATCGCTTGAGGGTACTTGAATGGCCGATTGAACATCATCCAGATCCAACAATTGATCCGAAATCGTCGCGTGTAGCATTCCTGATAACAATAGCGCATCTCGAATTGTGACATCATAAAGCTTTGTCATATCAAAAGCGCCGCTAAAGGACGATACGTCCGCAATCGGCAGATCCAAGAGCTCCAATCCTTCAAAGAAATAGTGAATTTCCGATTTGGTAATAAACCAATCGCTGGGATCGGTTGCATAATCATTTTCTATCCGTAAAGGCGTCGAATGACCATCTTTGTTGGGAACGATGATCGACTGCTGCACATCATCCAGATCCATAAGCTGTTGAGAGAGCGTGAGATGGACACTCGCTGAGTCGATGAGAGTTGCGCGTTTGGTTTCATCATACATGATCGAGATATCAAATTCATCGGGGAATTCATTGATGCTTTCAACGCCGAGTACTTCCATGACTTCAAAGAGCGCATGGATTTCACCATTGAATACATATTCAGAATCCGTCAACAACAATGGATCTCCCCGAATGATCCGGATATCATTTTGATCGATATCTTCAATGGGTACCGCCAATAGACCACTGCCAAGACCTATAAGTTGTTTGGAGATTTCCAAATGAATCGACGCTGATGAAAGCAAAGTCGACCGTGGTCCGATTGGGTTCTCCCCTAGCGGAATATCGTCATAAAACATGGTCAGATCCAAATTGATATTGACGGAATCCAAGTCCTCGATACCGAGAATTTCCAACACTTCAAAGAGTGCGTGGATTTCGCCATTGACCACATATTCCGCATCCGTATTTTCCAAAGGATCCCCTTGAGTAAAACGAATCAGACTGCCATTCTCATCATAGGTGGGTATCTCCAGCACTGCTTCTCCGAGGCCAAAGAGTTGTTTGGAGATTTCCAAATGCACCGAGGCCGAGTCCAGCAATACCTGGCGTTCTTCGGGAGTATAAAATTGCGTGAGATTCAAATCGATGTTGACGCTGTCAAGAGTGGTGATGTGTAATGCTTCCAGCACTTCAAAGAGCGCGTGGATTTCCGTATTGACGACGTATTCGGAATCCGTATTTACTAAAGGATCGCCTTGAGTAAAACGAATCAAACCGCCACCATCATCATAGGTGGGGATCTCCAGTACTGCTTCCCCGAGCCCGATAAGCTGTTTCGAAATTTCTAAATGCACAGAAGCCGAATCCAGCAATACCTGGCGTTCTTCGGGAGTATAAAACTCCGACAAATCCAAATCGATGTTGACGCTGTCAAGAGTGGTGATGTGTAATGCTTCCAGCACTTCAAAGAGCGCGTGGATTTCCGTATTGACAACGTATTCGGAATCCGTATTTTCTAAAGGATCGCCTTGAGTAAAACGAATCAAACCGCCACCATCATCATAGGTGGGGATCTCCAGCACTGCTTCCCCGAGCCCGATAAGCTGTTTGGAAATTTCTAAGTGCACTGCTGCAGAGTCAAAGAGCACTTGCCGATCTTCGGGAGTGTAGAATTGGGAAAGATCTAAATCGATGTTGACATTATCAAGATCGTTAATATTCAGAGCTTCCAACATTTCAAATAGGGCATGGACTTCAGCTTCTGTCACATATTCAGATAGTGTTCCCTCTGCGAGCGTTCCTCTTGACAAACGAATGACATCTCCGACTTCTCCATAATAAGGTATCTCGAGGACTTCGGTTCCCAGTCCAATCAATTGTTTGGAAATCTCTAAATGCACTGCTGCAGAGTCAAAGAGCACTTGCCGATCTTCGGGAGTGTAGAATTGGGAAAGATCTAAATCGATGTTGACATTATCAAGATCTGAAATATTCAGTGCTTCCAACATTTCAAAAAGCGCATGGATTTCTTGATCCACGACATATTCTGAATCAGTTTCTTCCCCAATATCCCCTCTTGTTACACGGATTGGTTCATTTGCTTCCGAATAAAAGGGGATTTCTAAGACTTCCGCTCCTAAATTCTTCAGTTGTTTGGATATTTCTAAGTGAACTGAGGCCGAGGCCAATAGGGTTGATCTGGGACCTAACAGACTCTCACCGAGGGGGGTATCATCATAGAATAAGGTAAGATCCAAATCGAGATTAATCGTATCAAGATCATTGATTCCCAATATTTCCATCACTTCAAAGAGAGCGTGGATTTCGGTATCCGCTACATACGTGGTCTCAGTGAATAGTTCGGAATCGCCCTGTTCGATCAGAATCGGTTGGTTATCACTATCGAAATAGGGTACTTCTAAAACAGTGTCATCCAATTCGATAAGTTGTTTGGAAATGGCCGAATGAATTGTGGCTGATGCCAACAAGGTATTGCGATTGTCGGCGGTATAGAAGTCGGGTAAATTAATCGCGATATTGACATTATTCAATTCGTTGACTCCGAGGAGTTCGAGCGCTGTGAAAGTATGTTCTAATTCGCTATCCAGAATATATGTCGTTTCTGCGCGTTCCACCCGGATCGACGAACCGCTATAATCAAAGGTGGGAATATCGACATCTTCGGACTCAATCGTCAACATTTGATCAGAAATCGTCGCGTGAATGATCGCTGATTGTATGATTGTGTCAAACTCTTGATTGATTGTTGTCAATGTGAGAGAATCAATGGTATTGAAATCGGTGATCCCGAGCGCAAACAGCGCCTCAAAGGAGCCTCTCAATTCCGTTTCCGAGACAAAGAGTGTTTCATGATCCGTAAATTGGAGCGGTTGTCCTTGATAATCCAAGGTGGGCACCACCAACAACGCTTCTGTCTCTTCGTCTTCTTCGGTCAAATCAATCAACATTTTCGAGATGGATGCATGGAGAATCGTGGAATCAAACAACGTATCTAGTTTCCCGTTATCCAACTGCCCCGGGTTTAAGGTATCTTCCAGATTATTGATGATTGAGGCATCAAAGACAGGATTATTGAAATCAATATTCAATACTTCCAACGCGTTAAACGTCGCGCGCAGCTCCGATTCGGAAATATAGGTAATGAGCGTCGCTCCAGCGCCTCGTTCAATCAAGATAGGTTCAGGAACGACTGCTAGATCCCAAGAAGGCACCACGATCGCATCGCTTTCCATGGACATCACTTGATCTGAGATAGTCGCATGCAACGTCGCAGAAAGAATCAAGGTATCAAAATGTTCCTTGATGGTGTCTAACGATAAACTATCCACCGAATTGAAATCATTAATGTCCATGGCATAGAGTGCTTTTAAGATTTGTTCGAGTTCTGCTTGAACCACAAATTCGGCATCATAAGGCTGAACACGAATGTCGGAACCGTTCACATCCACATAGGGAAGAACGAGGACCGCTTCGGTTTCCTCATCGGCTTCAGTCAAATCGATCAACATTTTGGATACGGACGCGTGAAGAATGATTGAGGAAAAGAGCGTATTCAACTTATCCTCGTCCAACCCTGTCAATTCCGATTCCGGTTCATACGCCAAATTGTCGACAATAGACGCGTCAAAGACCGGATTGTTGAAATCAATATTCAAAACTTCCAACGCATCGAAGGTGCGTTCCAACTCATCAGAGATAATGTAGGTTGTCTGAAAACCGACATCCCCGCGGATAACGATGATCGATTCGCCAGCGAGGTCCTTTTCTGGCACCACGATCGCATCGCTTTCCATGGTCATCACTTGATCGGAGATGGTCGCATGCAACGTCGCGGATACAATCAACGTATCAAAATTATCTTTAATGGTGTCTAAGGACAAACTGTCAACCGAATTAAAATCATCAATATCTAGCGAATAAATCGCTTTAAACAAATTGACCAATTCTGTTTTGGAGATAAAATTCGATCCGTGATCGGTGAAACGGACCACTGCTTCCGATTCAGCGGTATAAGGAACGACCAAAATGGCTTCCGTCTCACCATCGGATTCGGTGAAATCCAAAATCATTTTGGATAACGAGGCCTGAATGATGGTGGAATCAAAAAGCGTGTCCAGTTTGTCATCATCCAGTTCTCCGGGAGTATCGGCATCTTCTAAGTTTTGGATAATGGTCGCATCGAACTGGGGATTTTCTAAATCGATATTGAGCACATTAATGGCATCCAACGTGAGTTCCAGTTCAGCCTTGGAAATATATGTGACGGCTTGCTCACCTTCGCCTTGGCTGATTTCGATCGGATGACCCAAGAGATCGTGCGTAGGGATGACGATCATCTCGGCATCCAATTCCCGGACTTGATCCGAGATCGTCGCCTGTAAAATTGATGAATCGAGTAAAATTCCCGAGTTGGCGATGATCATGTCCAAATCCAAGGTTTCAATTGAGATATTTTCAAAATCAACGATATCGAGAATCAGCACCGCCTGAATCAAGGCGCTTAATTCGTCATCGCTGATATATTCAAACTCGTCATCGTCGTCAAAATAACGGATTTCTGATCCCGTTTCCGAAAAATAAGGAATCGATAACGCGCCATCGGCATCAAAATCAATGAGCAATTTTGACAAGGTCGCATGGATGATGAGCGATAAAAACAAGGTATCCGCCTTGTCTTGGTCTAAGACGGTTGGATCGATCTCGGTCCCGAGATTGGTCAAAATCGATGGATCGATTTCCATTGCCTCGATATCGGTGATTTCCAAGGTGGCAACGGCTTTCAACAAGCGTTCGATTTCGGTTTTTGTGACAATCGTGACCGTTTCATCGTCACCGACGGACACCGTGGTAAGCGCTCCTTCCGGAATCGAAAGGACGTCGCCACCCATATCATAAAGCAAATCACCAACAGTGGCCTGAATGATTTCCGAGGCCAAAAGAGTTGCTATTTTATCATCATCTGCCGCAATCTCCGTCACCATGGACGGATCAAAGCTGTCGATTTCCTCCAGGTTGGTGATCCCTAAGGCCGATACCGCTTGAAAGACTTTGTCTATTTCCAAACGGGACACCACGTTTCGAGGAATCGACTCCACCATGATTTCTGTTAGAACCGTGAGGGTGTCAGGCACAATCAGAAATTCCGCTCCCATATCCAAAATCATGTTTCCAAGCGTAGCCCAAATAATGTCCGATGTGAGTACAGTGTCGACGGATTCGGAGGATAGAGTCAAGGCTTTAGTGATATCAAAGCCTACTTCTTCGCATTCAGTATCGCCAATATCGCAGGCCAGTTCGGTGACGATGATCTGGAAAGCATCGACCAGATGGATCAATTCACTCTTTTTGATATACCCGTCTTCATCATAAATGGAATCTGGAAGGATGAGTGGCAGGTCGCCAAAATCCTGTTCTTTGACAAGTTGAGTAATACTCGCAACAAGAATGCGTGACTCAAAAATGGCGTCGATCGAGTCCAAATCCAATTCGGATAAGGAATTGATTGTAAAGTTGGAAAAATCAACTTGAGTGGCGATTGTCGATACCGCGTTTACCGCTTCCAAAATCGCTAGTAACTCGGTATCCCAATCGATATCGTCGGGAATGACAAGAAAACTCAATTCCTCACCATCCAAAAAGCCACCAGCTCCCGAGAGAACATTGATCAACGCGTTTTTGACAATAACCGAATCTAGCAATACGGTGAAATTGAGCGTGGCTAGAGCACTGATGATCGTCATGGGATCGCCGGATTCAAAATCGCCAAGCGAAATGCCGGTTTCAATGATTTGGGCGATGATCTCACCAATACTGGTGAATTCTTCTTCCCAGTCGAGATCGGCAGGAACCGTGATGATCGCAGAGGCATCTTCAGACAATTGCGCCAAAACCGGTTCCATGACCGCAATCGATGCCACCATGGTGACTAGTTGTGATCCGCCAAGGCCTGTGAATATTTCTCGGACATCTTCTGCATTGAGCTCCAATGTTTCCAAGTCTGGCTCTCCATCCAATAACCCCGCCGCGTTGACAAAATCAAACACCAATCCCGCGACTTCGCCGAGTTGCACGACCTCGGCCTGCCAATCGATGGCATATAATTCATCAGTAGGAACCGGTAGATCCACTTCAAAATAGACAGTGGCCGCATCGATTGCGACCGGCAAAAGCGATGTAAACAACGCCGAATTCGACAGAAGGGTAAAAGCGTCGCGGATTTCGTTGCCCGTCACATCGGACAAATCTCCTGATTCGATGAATGTCGATTGCATGATGGTTCCCGCGACTTCAGAAAATACGGAAAGTTCGTGGCGAATCGCAATCTGTTTTTCATCATATTCAAACGACAAGACCGAATCAAACAAATACAGGTTGAGTGGAAGATCCGTACTCGATGTTTCTTCGGTGATGGTGATCTGTGAAGAAGTCGAGACAATGATATTGGTTTGATACGCGTTCACCATCGTTTCAAGCAAGTTCAGCGCATCATCCATCGCTCCCAGTGGATCATCGGCTTCAGCTAAAGGAAGGATCGAATAATTGGCTTCATAAATATGGCCGCGAGGAAACGCAAGTTCAACCGTATCGGTTTCTTCCTCTTCCGGAGCGAATGATAACAAACTCGCAGAAATACTCATGATGCCACCCATAATAATCAGTGTCACATAGACGCTCAAAACCCCACTCATCAATCCAAACAAAGCGCCAAATCCCCGGTTTTTAGATCGGTACTTCTGCTCGGATTTTCGAGAGGGGAAGAAAATGATCCGAATGAGAAAAATCAGAAAACGATAAATGATTTGAATCACAGTAAAATATAATATCGTATAAACAACCTTGACGATAAAGATCCCGAGTCCTGCAATAAAGGCAATCACTTGTTCGTTCGAAAGCACCGGCCCAAGTGTCTCACCCAAATAAATCTCCAATAAGATGGGCAGTGCTTGCGAAAGGCTGGACGCCGAAGCCAATGCGGGATCAATATTACCGAGTACCCCGCCAAGAAAACTGAGCTCCATCGTCCATAAACTATTCACAACCAAATCAATGGTCAAAAAGAAAACAACATAAAAAACCAGCGTCACCAAGAATGCGACCAGAGATTTTCGAAAGCCTCGGAGAAAGCCGAAGAGCATGGCCAATCCCAATATGGAGAAGAACATGATGTTGAAATATAGTGGAAAATCGAGATTATCTGGGAGTGTCGGCAGCGTTGGCAAGAGAATCTCCTCCTAACTGATGGGCGTGTATTTTGAATAAATGATTCTCATTTGAATGTTTTTCGTCTTCATTAAGTCTTTATTTTTTCATTATACCTTTTTTTGAATGTTACATAAAGGCATCTCGGGTAAAAATATGATTTTTTTTCACCACAAATGCCCCAGTTGCTCTTCTGGTGTATAATGATATCAGGGAGGGACTCTTATGAAAAAACTAATGGCCGTCGCCATCATCCTCTTGGGCGTATTTCTGCTGGCATGTGATGATCTGCTTTTTCCGCTATTCACTACTACTTCCTCGCAAACCACCCTGCCGATTTCGCGTCCGAACACTCTTTCCGGATCGATCACCGTTCGGTCTGAGGACTATGCTGCTTATCCAATGTTTCATTCTGATAGCTATGATTTGGCAGTAGACGAATACAACGAATTATTAGTCGAAACCCGTGACAAAATCCGTCGAGCCAACATCAGCATCAATGTGACACTCTATGAAGAACAGGATCTCTTTCCTTGGGGACCTTCCACGTCAATCAAAGCGTTTTCCAAGGGGTCGGGATTTGTCTATATGGAAGATGCCGATTATTATTATGCCGTCACGAATTTCCACGTCGTCGATCCTCTGGATATGATTGCCAGTTACGAAGTCAAAACGATAGAAGATGAAGAGAATGTGGAAGCCATCTTGGTCGTCGGCAATGCCGACATGGATCTCGCGGTACTCCGGTTTCCAAAAGGCGATCGTCTCAACGTCACTCCGATCAACATTATCAATCGCGCTTTCACGAAATATAACGCGAATGAATTGGTTTTAGCCGTCGGGAACCCTCAATCATTAGAAAATAACGTCACCTTTGGCGTCTATTTGTCCCTCCAACCAATCTCCCACGTGGATTTTCCGGTCATCATGCACAATGCCATCATCCATGAAGGCTCGAGCGGAGGTGCATTGGTGGATGTCGACGGCAATCTCCTCGGAGTCAACACTTGGGGTGTGGAAGCGGAAGACACCGCGTTTGCCATCCCCAATGATGTTTTATACATGTTCTTATTAAATGAAGGTTTGTTGCCAAATTAAAAATCCGGAAACACCGGATTTTTTTTATTCAATCAAGAAATCGAGTGTGATCGGCGGACAATCACCCGAAGTGACTATGGCCGAAACTCGGCCTTTTTTTCCTGTAGTTCGTAAATAAACCCCGATCGATCCTCCCACCAAAGCCACTGGATTGGGACCGATTACTGCCAACCCATTTTCGCAAGTCACGTTGATCACATCATGGGCGTTGCGACATATATTACCGAGTCCATCTTCCAGTTGAATGACGATGCGAGTGACTTCATAAGTACCTTTCGGAGCAATGACGGAATCATCGGCGAACGCCTTTAGAATACGCGTTCCAGATCGACCAATCAATTTGGTGAT
>JAAYZB010000196.1 GCA_012515085.1 Acholeplasmataceae bacterium | reverse complement strand
CTATGATATTGATGTTCTCGGCAGATGATATCCGAGGATTCTAAAGTGCCGTTTAAATATTGATCCATGATATCGGATACAAGTCCGTTAGCACCTCGAAAAACACGAATATTCCGCTCTTCCATCATTCTAAGCGCCGTTTCTCCGAGGTTGCCAGTGATGATGACATTGACTCCATTTTGATAAAGGAAGTTGGGAAGATATCCTTTTTCATGAGGGGGATTCTTGATGATCTCCGTCCCAATCACTTTTCCTTCTTGTACCTCATGCACCAAAAAATAATCGCAATGACCAAAATGATCGGTGACCAAATTGTTTTTCACAGCGACGGCTACTTTCATTTCAATTCCCCTTTCTCTTGCCAACAGCGATGTTGTCTTAGGCGTTGTGGACGACCGCATCGATTCGAGTTCGGATCACATAGCACATAAGATCCACCAGAAATAATCAGCTGCTTTCCATTCACTAAAGCATCTGCTATTTTTTTTCTTGCTTCCTCATAGATCCTTTGAACCGTTGTTCTCGCTACCGTCATTTGCGTTGCGGCTTCTTCTTGAGTATATCCCTCAAAATCAATCAGTCGAATACATTCATACTCATCAATCGTCAGAGGAATGGTTTCAAGCATTGACTCCTGGGAAGAATTGGGGCCAAAACGGTTCGTACGTGGTAATCCACAGATGTTGCGGGGTTTATTCGGCCTAGGCAAATTCATCACTCCTTATCCAGATAAAATTATACCTTAGTTATTGACATATGTCAATATAAAAATCTATTGATTTCGTTGATATACGATAACTTCCTAAGTGTTTTGATTGTTTCCTATTTTTTTCTTATCATTGATCTCGATGTTGATTTTTTCATAATAGTGCTCATCAATGATATATTTTTTCTTTAAAAGTAGCCAAGCTGCGAGAATCAACACTGTTGGCAGCAGGGTAATTGACAATCTTAAGGACACCCGCATACGCATGTCGGCAATTTCTGAGAAAACACTATCGGCTGCTTGATTGATCTCCATGTTCCAACCATCGGCGATATTATCGTCTGGATTGTTATTATAAGAAAATACCGCATTCTCTGGATCCTGAAGTGCTTCATAGAGCGTGACCAACTCTTCGGGATCAAGGGCACTCAAGGAAAACGTCGGCACTTGATCTTTGAGTATTTGAACATAAGCCGCTTTTGCAGCATCATTAGGAAGCGCTAAATAATTCTCAACACTTAATGCCATTACCACATTATTTTTATTGGGATTATCCTCACGAAGACTGATAGAGTTTATGTATTTGATTTTTTCGGTTTTGGTCATCTCCTCGAATTGATTGAGTTCGCCTTCGAGCGCCCCCACGTTTTGACTCATCGCGTAAATTCCCGATAAGACCAATACCAACGTGACGATCAATCCTTGAAGTGCACTGGAAAACTTCGCAACAAACGGTCTTAACGAAAATACAATGGCTTCGTTTCGTTCTCCGGTTTTAAATTCATTATACTCGATGGTGTTGGTCATATTGACAATGACCACCATATAAAATATTGACTGCCCCCCAAAAACAAACAAACCAAAGATGCAAGCTGTGATGATGTTGACGGGAAGAAAATCCACCCATCCGATCGATAACATCATCGCATACCCAAATGCAAGCGCAATGAAACTAAAAAGCATCAATTGATTTCTTGTGAACCGTTTGGCAAGTTTGGCATAGAAACTTTGAACCACAATATTGGAAATGGCAAAGGACACGATAAAGATCGTGGTCATCAAACCATTATAGCCAATTTCCAACCATAAGAAATTATAACCAAGCGCTGTCAGCAATCCCGATCCAATGCTATAAAACACCAACGCCAGTGCCGCCCATTGTAACTGGTCATTATTTTTAATGACTCGGAAAATTTTTCTTAATGTCGCTTTTTCTTTAATCTCTGATAAATCCTCTTCTGGCTCCTTCACGCCAAATGCCGTCAAGCAAGAACATAGCACAAAGAAGAGCACAAACACAATAGCAATAATTTGATATCCTTTAACCGCATTTCCAACCGTCGTAAAAGTGATGATAGCATTTCCGGCAAACGCCCCTATCCCCGCGAAAACAACCACCATGGAAGTGATGACGTCGCGGTCTTTTTTATTACGAGAAAGTGCAGGAATAAGAGACCAGTATGGGATATCATTCATGGTAAACGTGATTTCCCACAACAAATAAATGATAAAGAAGAAGGCGACATACCACCAACCACTCGGTCGTATAGAGAACATGGCAATGATCACTACTCCGGACAAAAGCGCCCCAATCAAGATCCAAGGACGGAACTTCCCCCATTTACTATGTGTATTTTCAACGATTGAACCCATAAAGGGATCATTAATAGCGTCCCAGATTCGTCCGACGACCAACAAGATGCCGATGACGGTGAATTGGGCCGCCGTTAATCCCAGACCGGAATACTGAATATACACGATAAAAAAGGTAGCGACTAACTGATAAATCATATCGCGACCAATTCCGCCAACACTATAAGCCCATTTATTTCGCCGCATGAGTTTTTGTTCTAAAGTCAACGCTGATTTTTCCATACTATCTCCT
>JAAYZB010000021.1 GCA_012515085.1 Acholeplasmataceae bacterium | reverse complement strand
GGAACGATTTTTTTAACTCCGGTTTCTTCTTTGGCTTCTTTCAATGCCACATGCAGAAAATCCGGATCATCGTCGTTATGTCCCCCCACCCAAGACCAAGATTGATAAATATTATGATACACGAATAAGATTTTATCCATTGCTTGATTGACGATGATTGCTGAAGAAGTCAAGTGAGCCACTTGATTGTTTCGTGACAATGCATCACTATTGTTAGCAATAAAATCTAAGATCGTTTGTTTGTCGACCTTTTCTTGTTCGTTGATCGGTTGATAACTATGAATCCGCTCTGTCAATTTCATTCAAGAAGTTCTCCATTTCTTAAGTTGTTGGCCATGCATAAACTACAGCAATGACACTGGCTAGTATCAGAGATAAAAAGAAAAACCACGGTTTTTTATTATGGACAAACAGGATGACGAGTCCCCCGACAAGAGCCAGAAATATCAGGACTGCCACCCACGGAGTTTGGTAGAGAGAAAGAATGATAGTGACACCGATTGCGCCGATTGTACCCGTCAACCATATGGCCTTCACGAGCTCCGGTAGTTTAGTGAAAGAAAGGATCAGATAGACAACCGCCAATACGATCGTCGATCCGATACGGACAGTGTCCATCGGAAAAGCTTGAGAATTCGAACCCACTAACATACTTTCAAGCGATAAGACAATTCCTAAGTAAAGAAAAAAACAAATACCCGTAAAAACCAAACTCCCCGCAACGACCACAACCCCGGGAATCAAGATTTTTCTTACCCATTGCTTCTTCATGCTTACTCCTTATTCGACTTTTAAATTGGTTTGGCACGGATATATTGTACGCCAAATTCTCAATCTTTTGAAGTGACCATGCAAAATAATTCAACCAGATCAAACACGGTTCATCTAGCAAACCAGACTATTTTTAAGGCTGATTGGCTTTTCCTATTTCAATTGCCTTGATATCTTCCAAGTGTTCATCAAGAAAATCATTCAGAATCGATTCGGTTCCCTTAATGGACAAAAAATTGTCGCCTAAATAATATAATCGAAAATACCCATCCGCGGTGGTTTGACTCGTGATATTCGCCTTATCCACAGTATCTATCTCAATCATGCTGGCATGAAAACTCAATTCTGCTTCTTGATAGGTAATGTTTTGATAAAGACTGGGATGATCTCTTAAGATTGGGCTTGATTCAACAGAATCATTTCTTTCTTTGCCATAGTTATCTCCATGCAAAACAAACTGGACAGCATATTCAGACTCATCCAAATCAAAAAACAGGCAGGAATATCCGTAATATGAATCCGATTCTGTGAAAATGACATCGGTCATCGCCTCAGAAAAACTCGCAAAATCATCATAAGTATAATTGATTGGAAACCTCTGTCGAAAATCGCATCCTGCGAGAAATACAAGTAAACCGAAAAGGAAAACCATGATGATTTTCTTCACTCTCCCACATCCTTTCAACTCAAGTTAAGCAACAATGTCACGAATTTCTTGAATAAAGACCATCAATCGGTTTTCTAATTCATTCATTAACCATTCGGGTCGATCAAAATTGGGTTTGGTTTCCAAGGAGCATTCCACAATCGAATCGACGCCTGGCAGCGGTTTTGACAAATGAAATCGCCCTAACTCTCGTTTGCTTAATTCTGTGATCATGTTAATTTGTATCTGTCGATTGTTCCCACAAAGCCAAGCCTCAAAGGACCCAGATTCATGCAAATATACCAAGGCGATTTTGAGTTTTCTTTTGACAATGTCTTCCGGCGTATGCGAAAAGTAACTCATATCCATATATCCAGCATAAAGTGCTCTCGAACGGTGAGTCGGGTGTTTTTCGCTGAGATAAGTTCGAAAGCAAGAGAGGAATGTGAGTATTCCCTTATAAGCATTTTGGATGTTGCCTCTTTGAAGTTGTGCCTGGTAAATCGCGATATCTGCTTGTAAACCACTCATATGGATCACCTACAAATCTTTATTAAT
>JAAYZB010000020.1 GCA_012515085.1 Acholeplasmataceae bacterium | reverse complement strand
GTCTATTCCATCTCATTCGCTGAGGGAAATTATGCCTTAGAGTCCTTTTATGAAATGGGTGGAAGTCCCTATAGTTATGTGGAAACCGGGACCTATTCGGTCAGTGGCAACGTCTTGACCATGACACCTGAGGCTGGGACAGCTGCGGAAGGAGTCGTTCATGTAAATGGCTCGATCGAAGCACCCGTCAAGCCATCGGAAATGGGCGAAAGAGCATTGAGAACCCTGAACCCGATGGATGAGTTTCCTTTGGAAGACGAATATGAAGGCACTCATACGGTATCGGCCATGGGCGGAGAAGTTGTCTATACCTATACCTTGACATTCACGGATGGCAATTACGCATTCGCCAGCAACTATGTCATGGGAGAAACCCCGTACAATTATCAAGAAACCGGTACCTATTCGGTTAGTGGCAACGTGTTGACCTTGGATCCCGCGACTGCCGATCCGATGGATGGCCTGATTCATGTCAATGGGTCCATTGACGCTCCAATCAAGGCATCTAGCCAGGCTGATCGCGCGCTACATCTCATGACTCCGGTTGAAGAAGTCGTTGAATAATAGCCTGAGTTTCCGCTTTACAAAATCTATCTGTGAATGAAAAGGAGAGAACATGAAAACAGCTGAAAGTTTTTTTAACTGGGCTTTTCGGACAAGAGCCAACACGGTGATGAAAATCCTGAATAAGGAGGAGATGTCCCAGGAAAAGGTGTTCTTAAGTTTTTGTTCGCATGATCCGGCTTTGGTTTCCTATGGACCCGAAGGCCTAAATGCGAGCATCAAGGGCATCGGGTTCATGCCCAAACCGGAATATTTGGAAGAAACCTTGGATGCCTATATCAAACATATTAAATCTTACGATCCGGAAGACAAAGGCTATAGCCAACGTGGCTTGGAGTTATTGGTGAAATATCTCTATGGTCCAGAGGCACAAGACCGTGTGGATTTCTCTTGTATTGGCAGCTTGGAAATGGCAAAAAAACACAGTTATGCCAATTATAAAGCGAATCCCCAAGCTACCATTTTATTCTATCAACCACCGATGATCTCTTATGAACTTCGTGGGAAGATGGAAATCCATGATGAAATGGATTCTGGAAAACGGGAGATCTACCAACAATTCTTGAACGCACAGCACGATGTCTATCACCGCCCCGATATGAATCGTTGGCTTCGTTATCCAGCTTATGTTTTCCGAATTGAGGAAATTTTTGATAACTGCGTCACCAAGGATGGATTTGGAACAAAAATGCAGTACCCTTACTAAGCAATTCCTCAATGCGAGTCATTACGTAATTCTTGACATGGCAAAACCATGGTTTTATCCTCGGTTTTGCCATTTCATCTATTCAGTCTGAAGGCAAGTTATTTTCGCGCCTTTCCATTGAAAGAGGTAGTTACATGACAAAAAAATTTTTATTTTGCATCCTGATTATGACTTTATCATTTGGTCTTGTGGCTTGCGTCGGCAATGAGTATGAACGTCGGAATGATCCGACGAACACGCTCTATGTCGGCGCTGTAGCCGCTTCTTTTCCCACGTCTTTCATGCCTTGGTTGTCTCGCGAAGGAATTGCGCCAACCATCGCCAGCATGCTTTATAGCACCTTGTTCAGTTACGATGAAGAAACGGGAGATTTTTTGCCCTCTATTGCGAAGGAATGGTATTATGTGGACCCCGATGGTAACCCGATCATCACCGAAGACGGGCATATTGATTACGAACGATTAGAGAGCCTATATTCGGTGTCTTCCCAAAAATATTTACCGGTAAAAATCGTCTTGAATGATGATGTATACTGGAATGACGGGACAAAACTGACGGCAGAAGATGTCTATTACACCTTTGATATCGGCACAAACAACGCGTTGTCAAATCATGCTGGAGCTTTGGCGTGGACCAGCGATTTGCAACATAACTATTCAAACGGTATTTTGTTAAGACAAGGAATCTTTACTTATGATCATGGCGCGAACGAGCGTGGGTATCAGATTTTAGAGGATGAAAAAGACACGGTGCTTTATATCCATGTCAACAAGGTTCTGGGGGCCATCACATCCTTATTCACGACGATTCTGATTTTGCCCAAGCATATTTGGGAACCAATCGTTACACCGTCCAATCAGTTGAATTCCAAGGAACCAACTGAGGAAACGTTATATCAATATCAACACCCGATCGGGAGCGGTCCCTATGACTTGGACAGTGAACACTCGAACGCCCAAGTCATCGTGTTGAAGAAGAATGAGAATTATCACTTGAAGAATGAGCAAAACGGTGACTTATATCAGGTGGATACGATCAAGTTCATGTTGTTTCAAGAGGTCAATGTCGCAATTTATGCGCTATTGAAGGGGCATGTTGATATTTTGGATTCGACCATCAGTTCCAACTACATGTCGCTCTTTGAAGGGCGGGATCATATTTATGTATCCAATGCCGAGGGGACATTCATTCAATCGCTGGTCTTAAACCTGAATCCAGCAACTTCCGAAAAGAATCCGATGAGAGACTTGTTGGCTTCTAGTGATGTTCGCCGGGCAATCGCGCTGGCGATCGACCAAGAAGAATTGGTTCAGAATGTCTTGAATGGTGCCGGTCTAACGGTGAGTGCCGGCTTGATGAGTGAGAATCTCACCGATTTTTACAATCCGGATGCCGATATCCTTCGTGGTGATCTCACTCAACGATTGAGTGAAGCCAATGCGATATTAGACGAACTATATCCCTTGAAAGATGCCTCGGGCTATCGGCTGTTTCAAGATCATCGAATCAGTTTTGAGATTTTGGGATCTCCCGGAGAACAAGAAGTCATTTCCCGGTTACAAGTACAGCTCCAAAAAATCGGGATTGAAGTCAAATATACGGCCAAGGGGAGCACCCCGGAACGGACATTTCTTTATAACAGCAAATTTGACATGACGCTCCAAGGCGTGATTTTTTCACTCTCCAATTTGGACATCATGTATCGGGCTCATTTTGTCACCTTAAGCAATTCATCAAATTATGGCCGTTTGAGT
>JAAYZB010000195.1 GCA_012515085.1 Acholeplasmataceae bacterium | reverse complement strand
AAGATCAAAGGCGGGATGCGCCAGTTTGGCATTGACACAGTCAAGGATATAATATTGGTTTCCATCGACCATGATGTTCTCCGGATGAAAATCGAAATGGCACAAGATATCCTTTCTTTCCACAGAACGGAGAGATGCGATTGCTTTGTCTTTCAATGGTTGAGCCAATGACGAACGATGGATCTGCTTGGCGAACGCCTCTTGAGCATCCGGCAGATCCAATCCCCGATAGCCATAAAAAGCCATCTGGAGTTCCATCATGTCGTGAAACCCGTTCTGATGGTGTCCTGTTCGCAACCGATCCGCCAAAGTGACGCCTTTAATGAGATCCATGCGGATTTCCTGATGGTCATCGCTTAACGTGTAACTCAGAACTGGCAGACTGGTTTTGGTTTTGATTTCCTGTTGAATGCGGACTTCATATTCGATCCATTCCCGGGGACGGTTTTCATCAAACGTCTTATAGGCATAACTGCCATCGGAATAGACCGCAGAAATCCGTCCTTTACCCAACAACACCCGATTTGTCATCATTCACCTTTTCACGTCATTCATGGCGATATCATTCTCAAACTTCATCTCTATTATAGCGTAATTCAATGTTCGAATCAATTGTTGTTCCCATCTCGTTCACCACACATTGACAAAACCGCCGATTTCGTGTGATATAACGATATCCTTTTACCAAAGGGGGGATGTATCATGATTGAACAAACCAGCGGAAAGGTTTCTAGCACAATTTAAACCTCATATCCCCAACGACAAAAGCTCTTTGTATCTTTTTTTCGATATCAGGACTCTTTTGTAGTCCTTTTTTCTTTGTTTGGGGTATAAGGGACCCAAGAAGAAAAAGGAGTGACCCAATTGCCCGACCAACACACGAATTCTCTTCTCGCTTCCCAAGTGATCGCCGTCTACAAAGACCGCTATCTCTTGGAAGGCGACTTCAAACCCCTGGAAGCCGAGGTCAGCGGTAGATTCCGCTACTTGGCAATGGGAAAAGCGGATTATCCGCAAATCGGCGATGTTGTCGGTTATCACTTGTCGGGGGATGACCTAGCAATCATCGAGACCATCCACAATCGCAAAAGCGTGCTTGAACGCCTAGATGTTGGCACCATCGGCGAAAGACACATTTTAGCGGCGAACATCGACATTTGCTTCATCACGCTATCCTTGAACCTCGACTACAACATCAAGAAGCTAAGAAATTACCTCAGTCTGACCGCCGGATCCCAGTTCGAGACAATCATCCTGCTCACAAAAAAAGACCTGTGTCCCTCGGCGGACGCTTTTGTGGCGAAAACTAAAGCGGTGTCGAAACATCGGATCCTGGCTGTTTCCGCCTATGATGCTTCCAACATGGAAATGTTGAAAAGCATCATTAAGGACAAGACCGTCGTCTTCATCGGCAATAGCGGTGTCGGTAAGTCGACGCTCATCAACCAACTTCTGGGCGAGGACCGTTTATTGACCAACACGATACGGATCGGAGATGCACAAGGTCGGCACACGACCGTGAGCCGCGAACTCATCCGGTTGGATAACGGTGGAAAGGTCATTGATACCCCTGGGATCCGCATCGTCTCTTCTTATCTTGTTTCAGAAACCGACTTTGAGGACATTTTCGCACTGAGCGAGGGGTGTCGCTACCGTGACTGCCAACATCAGCGTGAACCGGGATGCAGGGTCCAACAAGCAATCCAAACCGGCGAACTTGATCCGGGAAGGTATCAGCAATACCTGAAAGCGATGAAACAGTGCGCTTATAATCTTCAGCGCGAACGTGAGCGGGCGATGATCCAAGAAAGAACAAACAGCCATCGCAAAGCCTGAGTCAATCGGAAACCAATGACTCTTGATTCCTTTTTTT
>JAAYZB010000194.1 GCA_012515085.1 Acholeplasmataceae bacterium | reverse complement strand
CTGCCGACATCGTGACGATCGAATCTTTGATGGTTCAAGCGTTTACTGAGAAATATCCGAACATCACCGTCAACATGCAGATCGTCAGTGAAGATACTGAATGGGATGCGAGCTTTATGGCGTTAGCAGAACCGCCGAGCACGCTTCCAGACGTGTTCTTGATTCGAAGACTGGGGAATTTCTTGCCTTATAACATTTTAGCGGATATCACCGAGTATTTCGATCATGATCCCGATACCGACTACATCTTTGATTCGGTCTATCATTTAGGAACCTATCAAGGTCGCCGTTATGCAGTGCCGACGTTTATTTTCCCGCAACTGTGGATCGTCAATCTGGACATCTTGGATGCGGCGGGGATCCAAGCGCCGGGGTATGATTGGACCTACGAACAAATGAAAGCGATCGCCGAAGCGGCTACCAATGAAAGCACGCACGTAATCGGCATGTATGGCGCTCACTATTTCTATCGAGAGTTGCCCAAAGTCTTGAAACTGAGAGCGGCGACGACACCGGAAGAATTGGCCGAAGCCCGCAAGTGGTATGCATTTGGTTTTGATGGCGAAGTATTCCATTTTGACGATCCCAGCTTTTTGACCTCGATGAACGATATGCGAGACGCGCTTTCGGCCGGATATTGCGTTCATCAATTATCTTCTGATCTGTTAACGGAATGGTATTTGTCCTCTGACTTCGAACCGCGCTACAACGGGAAAGTGGCGTTGTGGCGGGATGCCTCTTGGAGCGCGAAGAACTACTTCCCGCAGATGTTCTTTAATTGGGATGTTTATCCAGGACCTGACGGTGTGACGGGTGGAAACACCGATATCGCCGGTGTGAGTTATACATCCGAACATAAAGAAGCGGCTTATCAGCTTTTGAAATGGATGAGCTACAGCGAAGAAGGATTGCTAAAACGTTATGAATTGTTCGAAGAATTTTCGGATCTGGTATCCGGACAAGCCAACAACTATGGCTATCCGATCGTCGATTATGGAATTGATGGCTATGGGGTCAATCAGTTGTGGGAAACCATTCCCTATGGAGAAGATGCGCCGGGATTTGTATCACCAGAATTCATTGAAGCACTGAGAAACGGCGCCTACTGGGTCAACAAGGAAACCATTGGATGGGATGAAGCCGATTTGGCTGTCGGATCTTATATTTCTCAAGTCATCAACAATGAAACCACCTATGCGGCTGTCCGGGAAACGATGCAAACCGAAGGGAATGCAGCATATCAGGCGGCAATTGCCGCAATGGATCTCTTGATTGCGGAATATTCCGAATAAAGAATCACACAGTCTATTTTTGTCATTAGGGGGAAAGTCATGAAGAAGAGTTGGCTCAGCTTTGGCCTGATGGTCCTATTGGCCTTATCCAGTAGGGCACTTTTCGGCATCGTTCACGCGGAAGCTGAGCCCGAACTTCCGATGACTGAATTTTCTCCCAGCGATTTTCGCAATCAAAATTATGTCCGAAAACTCGCTACTTGGCGACGTGATTATGATGAAATCAGCCTGGAAGAGACAACCAGCGACTGGGATGATTTCCGAGAATTGAATCCAACCTTGAATTTTAGAACCGAACCCGATTATTCGGAAGATACCGTCGTTCGTCTCGCACAAAACGATGTGGCGATCATCGCAGTCGAAGTGCCAGAGACAGGGCTCTATGAGCTGGGCTTCGACTTTCGAATGCCGGAGCCATTCTATACAATTCCGACGATCAGTTTGAAAGTGAACGGGGAAACCCTCTTCAATGAAAGTTCCAGTTTGGAACTGGAAGTGGCATGGGAAGTCGAACCGCTTCCGGAAGAGAAGAGGTATAACCGCTACGGGAACGAAATGTTACCGAGAGCCATCAGCATGCAAGCGTGGAACCGGTATATTTTTGACGATTATAACAGTCGGACGGCAGGACCTTATCTTTTCTTATTGCAAGCAGGAGAAAACATGCTCGAGTTCCGGGCTGAAAATTTGTCCATCGACATCGGATCGGTAATTGTCAGAGGTGCATCCGAACACCTTGATTATGCCACTTATTTGGCTCAACATCCGAAAGATTACACGGCTACTTCTGGCGAGATGATTCTCATTCAAGGACAAGATTTCAGCGTCAAGAACGACTTGGAGATCAAGTCGAGCTATTACAAGGACAGCGCTATGACCCCTTATGCGTACAAGCATACAGTTTTGAATCAATTGGATGGGGGATCGATGTCGCGTGGCGGCAGTCGCGTGACCTATCTCTTCCAAGTGGAAAAATCGGGATTATACCATTTGGGATTAAAAGTGTTGCATCAATCGAATCCAGGGATCGTTGCCGGAAAGACCTTTTACGT
>JAAYZB010000193.1 GCA_012515085.1 Acholeplasmataceae bacterium | reverse complement strand
TTCGCTTGAAAGCGGATCAGACAATTTCCGGAACGGCGCTCAACATCTTCGCTCCCGCATTCGCTGTGGTGTTTGTGTGGGCGATTCAAGGACAAGGATTGACGGATATTCCGCTTCCTCGGTTCATTAACTTGAATGCCGCCAGTTTTGGCATCGATCCCTCCGAGATTCCCACTTGGCTCAACACGTTGCTCTTCAAAAAAATGTATTTGACCATACCAGTTGCATTTCTGATTTTGATCGCCAGCACGATTCTGCTTTATAAGACTCCATTCGGTCTGCAGTTACGTGCTTGCGGTGAGCATCCACAAGCGGCCGATTCGGTGGGTATCAATGTCAAGAAAATGCGCTATAGTGGCGTCATCATCTCGGGAGTATTGTCAGGTATTGGTGGTTATGCTTTCGTCATGACCAGCAGCAATTCCACGTTTACTGCCAATGTCGCCGGTTATGGATTCCTTGCCCTCGCTGTGATGATCTTTGGTAACTGGAAACCTATTAGTATCATGGGTGCCGCCTTCTTCTTTGCTTTCTTCCGAACCGTTTCAGCGTTGGCACTCGACGAGCGAATGGCATTTTTACCTAAATTTGGTCTGTCTAATCCCGAGTATTTATACAATATCCTCCCTTATTTTATTACCATGTTAGTGCTTGCGTTCACCTCAAAGAAATCTCGGGCTCCCAAAGCCGAAGGAATTCCTTACGACGTTGGAAAACGATGATCGCTTAAATAATTCTGCTTCCTTAAAAAGGAAGCAGTTTTTTTAAAAAAAGCCAAAACTCCGTTTAGTGGTTATTCATGACTCGTGCTATAATTGTAATGACATCTGATTGCCAAAAGGGACGAACTATGGAAAAGAAAGCGCATCTATCGGGTATTGCTTTTGCCATCATCTTTGGGTTTAGCTTTATGTTTTCAAAAATAGCTTTAGAAACACTTTCGCCAATTGGCTTGATAGCCTATCGTTTTTTGCTTGCGTTTTTGGCAATGACACTTCTTCGATTCACAAAAATAATTGTTATTCGCTTTGATAAGCGCCATTTATGGCCTTTGTTCCTTGTGGCGCTTTTCCAACCGATACTCTATTTCATTTTTGAGACCTATGGACTCTCACTCACCTCCAGTGGCGAAGCGGGAATGATGATTGCTTTGATTCCGATCGCTGTCAGTATTTTCAGTACGTTGTTTCTAAAAGAAAAACCGCCTCTTTTGCAACTGTTCTTCATTTTGTTAAGCGTCGCCGGAATCGTGACCATTCAAATTGCCAAAGGAATGGGTGCCGAAAGCAATTCAACTTGGGGTTTTATCTTGCTCGCCTTTGCCGTTTTATCCGCCGCGCTTTTCAACATTGCTTCCCGGCATGCTTCCAAAACTCTAAAACCCGTTGAGCTCACCTATTTCATGATGATGATGGGAGCTATCTCATTTAACTTGATCTACTTCATTCAATTATTGATTCAGCGAGAACCACTTCGATACATGACCGAACTCGCTGATCCAACTGTATGGATACCACTTGTTTATCTAGGCCTTGTTGCATCCATAGGTGGCTTCTTTCTAGTCAACTACGCTTTATCGCGTTTGCCTGCCCATGTCTCCAGTATCTACTCGAATCTTTCCACAGTTGTCGCCATTATCGCTGGTGCTCTCTTTCTAAAAGAATCCATCGAACTATATCACATCTTGGGGGCACTCATGATCATCTCTGGGGTTTATGGCACAGTGTGGATGAATCGTCATCCATCACGCCATCCCAAAACACCCGCTTCTCTCCCTCCAGGGGTCGAAAACTGAATAATTAAAAAAAAGGTCCCGACAGTTTGTGGTCGGGACATCTTATTAAATGAATTAAATTAATTTAGGGTTGCATCGCACCAAAGAGCACAAGCCAGGCAAGAAATGTTTTTGCGACCAAGCTCAGAATGATGTAAATTCGTTCGCCATACAAATAATTTTTCCATTTTCCCACTTTGAGGTATTGCAGGACCATGTTCACGGGGAAAGTGTTAAACGCTACAAAATATGTTCCGACAATGGCCCAAACAAACCAAGGAACCATGCTAAGATCTGTGTTGCCAACCATATAGAGGATGATGGCAATCCACGGAGCCAATCCGGCAATCGTCCCCCAAATAAAGGGACCCCAAATCGTTTTTTCGCCTTCTTTGCGTCTCGAATTCATCTGTTCCATGACCAAGCCGAAGAGGTTCATGACCGCATTCACGATAAATATGAGAATAAGCGATGCGATGTCATAAATCCCAAACAATGTGGAAATGAGGACAATCATGACCGATGAAGAAAGCGCATACTCGAACCAACGGAAGCGGTTCATCCCTTTTGTCAAATCATCATTATAGATTTTGTTAAAGGGAAAAGCGATCAAGGCGTGCGCGATAGCCGATAAGAATAAAAAGATAGCCACAAACACACCAAAGGGGAGTTGAAACAATTCTTTGCTTTGGAGTACTAATGATTGAGTAATGGGATCATATGTCAGGTACAACTGTGTGATCGTCGGGGTGAATTCCGCGATGTTCTGAATCACCGTGTAGGCCAGTATCAGCATGATTATTCCTTGAATCAGATGTAGTCCACCCATGATGATGTTGAATTTTTTTAAGTAGGGCAGTGTGATCTCTTTCATTGTCATTTCTCCCTTTTTTTATTTTATATTTTTTAATTTGATTATATTATATATGATACTGACTAAAGATAAAGGCGTTTTGCTTAAATAATGGCTTATTTTCTGCTGTTTTGATTACAGAGCTTCAGGGATATAGCAAGGAGTTCTGAGAGAGTGGACCCCGATCGTCTTCCGAAAACGATCGCATCGATCGCCATTCCCAAGACCTTGGCAGGCAACAGGGCAATGATGGCAATGAACAGCAAAAGCAAAAACATCCCCGACGGTAATTATCCACTCTACTTTGAAATACCAGTTGATTATCTATAAGGATGGTGATCATTGATTTCCCCTTGATGTAAACTTTTTTATCAGTTCAAGAACCGACCTGTAGTCATTCCTTGGCGGTTCAGGTGGATTGGTTCCTGACAAATTGCTTGTTGGAACTTATTGACGATGGCCTTGGTTTCTTCACGTGACTCGGTGGTGAAGTCCAAGCGGATCTTGGCGATGCCGATGGCTTGAAAGAAAGGCACATAGTCGATCAAGCACAGCGCCTGGGAGTTCAGAACCCGAATCTGACAGTTTCCGTCATTTATGAGCGGATAATCAACACCCAGACGATCGCGTAAGGCATAGGAACGTTCGTCACATTGGTGACAATGAGTTCGATTCACTCCGGTGGCTTTGGCGATGGGGCAATACTTGGAGATCATCAGTTCCGTTCTGCCGTAGACGATTTGTTCCAGATTAGGCATCTTTCCCAATTTTTCTTGATAATTGCTTATAAGTGAGGCGATTCGATTCTGGGACAATTCCAAAGACAATGTGACCCGACTTAATCCCATTCGGAAGAAAAGAGCGGCTGTCAGATGGTTTGTGACATTCAAGAACTCGCCACCAACCAGGTGGTGTTTTTTATTTTTTGCTTCAGCATTCTGCCATTGATGGATGGATCCAAGTTCATTCACAACACAGCTACTATCTAGGGTGATACAGGACAAAACTGGATCGATTCGCCGTTTGAGTTTCAAGATTGTGGCACCGGGATAGAGTGTCGTCTCCACAGTCATCCCTTCTTCAACATAAAGGGTCTTGATCCCCAACTCAAGACATGCCTCGAGTTGGGCTTGAGTCCGGACTTTGGCAAGCATTTCAAACGCTTCCGCTGGCGAATGAGCGGTTTCTAGGGGAGTG
>JAAYZB010000192.1 GCA_012515085.1 Acholeplasmataceae bacterium | reverse complement strand
CATTGCCCTTTTCAACAAGCGTCTGCTTTTTTTGCCATAACGGATATAACCTTGTTCATAGCCGACGATGTTGAGATCAAAATCACCAATCGCATCAACAGTATTATCCAATTTTGTTGGATTGACAATCGAGGAACCGGCTCCCTGATAGCGTGGATTTTTCGCGAAATCACCGATAACAGCGATTTTTTCCTGAGCATTAAGCGGCAAGGTATTGTTTTCATTCTTTAAGAGAATCAGGGATTCTTCCGCAATTTTTTGTGCTACTTGATGATGGGCATCCTTATCGATGAGTAGAGTTTTATCAGAAATTTCTTTGCTCGTTTCAAAAATGAGTGTCAATAATCGATCGAGATTTTCATCTAACAGGGATTCTGGAATCACGCCTTTTTTGACAGCTTCCACGATTTCGTCGTTGGTGTCCCCGCCGTTCGTCGGCATTTCCAATTCATTACCGGCAATCAGTCCTTTGATCCGATCGTTGGAGCCGCCCCAATCCGTGACCACCACATTTTGATATTTCCATTCGTTACGTAAAATATCTCTTTGCAAATGCATATTCTCATTCGTGTAGTCGCCGTTCACCTTATTATAAGACGACATGATGACTTTGGGTTTCCCTTCCTTGATGCCGATTTCAAAGGGCTTGAGATAGATTTCTCTCAAGGTTCTTTCATCAATAATGGAGTCAATAGTCATACGGCGGTACTCTTGATTGTTTGCGGAAAAGTGCTTGAGACAAGCAGAAACGCCTGTCGCTTGGATTCCTTTGACATAGGAAGCCGCCATTTTACCAGCTAATAGGGGATCTTCGCTGAAATATTCAAAATTTCGCCCACAGAGCGGGTTACGCTTGATGTTGATTCCTGGGCCCAAAAGAACATTGACTTTCTGACTTAAAGCTTCTTTTCCTAAACAGGTTCCAAGTTCTTGTCCCAGTGTTTCATCCCAACTGTTGGCGACTGTGGCAGATGTTGGGAAACAAGTGGCAGGGATACTTGCGTTCAGTCCCAGCTGATCCGCCGCAGCGGCTTGTTTCCGAAGACCGTGAGGACCATCTGACAAAAAAATACTCGGGATTTGGAGTCTATCCAAATTCATGGTGGTCCAAAAGTCCTTGCCAGACATAAAAGAAGCTTTTTCTGACAAAGTCATTTTCTGGATGATGGCTTGGTTTTTCATAAAAGAATCGTCCCATCTATAAGATATTTTTTTGGCTAGCGTTTCCCGTCAATGGATATAAGCGCTAACATGTTCGTCTGTATTTTAACATATAAAAAGAATATGCTCCATATTAGAGCGTATCCTGTTTATTTCTAAGCGTATCTTGTTATGCGCTCTGTCGAAGGATGAGAATCCGTATGACCAAGCAGAACCCATTGTTGTCGATTTTGATCGAGACGCTACCGTCATACGTGTCAAAGATGCTTTTGGTGTCTTTAAGTCCATACCTGTGATAACGTGTATCTTTCTTGGTAGTGATGAAGTTACCATAATAGATTTCCAAGGGGTTCAGATAGATGATTTTGATATGGATCAAAAACATTCATTCTGGACATAGACGGCGATTCCAGTTTAAAGCCTGGGAATAACCAGTAAGGGATTGTTCATATCTTTCTTCAAAGTGTTTTCGTCAAAACTTCGAGATAATCATTTTTTAGAGCGACTGATTTTTTTTAGAATGTAATAACAAAAAGATTCCGCCAACCACCATGAATAAGCTCAGATATTGAGAAGGGGTGGGAAAAACATTATATTCTGTAGTAATGAAACTTAAAAAACGACCGCGGTCATCGCCACGGATCAGTTCAATCAGAATCCGCCAAATTCCATAAGCAATCAAATATAACTCCAGTTCATATCCGCGTATCTTCTTGAGATTTGCTAGAACAAAAAACAAACCGAAGAGGAAGGTTGCTTCAAATAACTGAGTAGGGAAAATCTTGATGTCAGGGAATGCCTCATGAGCATGGCCGTAAGGAAAAATGACCCCAAGAAATGAGTCGGTCGGCATTCCATAACAACAACCAGCCAAAAAACAACCAATCCTGCCAAATGCATGCGCAAGGATAACCCCGACGATCACGGTATTCATGATCTGTTTCATATTTTTGTTTGGTTCACGATAAAACAGTTTTAATAAGACCACTAAGCAAGCCACGCCACCGATAAGACCTCCGAGAAAAGAAATTGTCCCGAATGTCAGTTCGCCTTGCTTGATGCTATGAAAAACACCATCAAACACAAAGGACGATAACAAGGCGAATAGTAAGGAAATCACAATCAGCAATAAGATTCGATTGGTTTGTTTTCTGGTAAAGCCATGGTGTTTTTCTAGCCTTGTCGCAACATAAATAAGAAAAAAGAAAATGCCAACGGCAATCATCAAATCATATAGCGGAATGGTATTGCCAAAGATTTCCGGAAACAGATAGGGGTACATAGCATCCCTCCTTAGTCATCATTGTATCATCATTTACGCCAATAGTGCCAATGAAAATAATAATATACAATGACCCGCTCAGGTTGTTTTTTTTATATGTGGCGGGGAAAAAGCAAAGCTTGATTGCGGATATTATCTTGAAGATGCCAGTGGAATCACTTCTTAGATGTGGTACAATACAACCGGATAAAGGAAAGCGATTATGAGAAATGGATGGTGAGCGTTATCAAAAAATATGATTATCTCGTTGTTGGCTGTGGTCTTTTCGGGGCGACGTTTGCACAGAGAATGAAAGAGTCGGGAAAGAGATGCCTGATAATCGAAAAACGAAATCACATTGCGGGAAACGCCTACACAGAGAGAAGAAAAGAGATTGATGTTCATGTGTACGGTGCTCACATTTTTCACACTAGCGATGAAGAGGTGTGGAACTATGTCAGCCGCTTTGGTCCGTTTTCCGATTTTATAAATTCTCCGCTCGCCTTTTATAAAGGAAAACTTTACAATTTACCTTTCAATATGAACACCTTTACTAAAATTTGGAATATTACTACCCCCGAAGAAGCTAAAAAGATCATTGAAGAGCAACAAAAAGAATATGGAGTTTCATCTCCCGCCAACCTCGAAGAACAAGCTATTAAGTTAGTTGGGAAAGATATCTATGAAATATTGATCAAAGGTTATACTCAAAAGCAATGGGGAGTGGACCCCAAAGAGTTACCACCGTCGATTATTAAGCGCCTACCGGTTCGCTTTACTTTCGACAACAATTATTTTAACGATCTATATCAAGGGATACCGAAGGAGGGCTATACCCAGATGGTGGAAGCCATGATCCGAGGAATCGACATTGAGTTGAATGTCGATTATTTGGATCATCGGGGAACATATGATGATTTAGCCGACACCATCGTTTATACCGGCCCCATCGATCGCTTTTTCAACTATCAGTATGGAGAATTGGAATATCGCTCGCTTCGCTTTGAACACGAAGAATTGGCCACTGATAATTATCAAGGCAACGCAGTAATCAATTATACCGATATCGATATACCCTATACCCGCATCATTGAACATCGGTTTTTCAGTGACCGGAAGCCGAATAATACCAT